>JAKMDW010000059.1 GCA_022426245.1 Alphaproteobacteria bacterium
CGCAATGCAAGTGGCAAGTTTCTCAAACGAGAATTGCGCGACACGCTCGATCCGGCGGACGCGGCCTAATTAAAGCCCCCGTGGCAGGAATTGAGGGATAGCGTGGTCTTAAAATCCCGCTTGCTGACAACTGCGTTTATCGTGCCGTTCACGGTCGCCGCCACGCTTGCGCCGGCGCGGGGGTTTGAACTAAAGCCCGACACGGACGAAACCGACTTCCCGACCTATACCACCACGGTTGCCACCAGAGATGATGAGCCCGATGGCGACAGCATTTTGATTGACGGCTCGCCGCCCACTGATAATGCGGGCCTGTTGATTGATAGTGAGAATGTCGATGTCATTATTGATGGCCCGATTACCATTCGCAGCCATCAAGACAATGGCGATGCAAGCGCGACGCCACTGACAGCCGCGACCGGTGTTAAAATCACCGCGAGCGATAGCAGTGTGCGTTTCAAAAGTGGTGCGCGCATCTATATTATCGAAGGCGTTTCATTGACGGACTCATCTGCTGACCTGCGCGGTCCTAATTATGACGCAGACGGTGATGGTTTTGCCGATAATGACAGCGATCAAGATGGTATTTCAGAAGGTTCTCACGCGCTGCCGGGAAATAATTGGCGCGTCGGCTTTTGGAAAGTCGGTGAGGTATCGGCCAATATTATCGGTGAAGACGGGTCGTCAATTGTTGTCTATGGCAATGGTGTCGGCACCCAACATGCGGCCGGTGTCGTTATCAGCGATACACAGCTCGATGGATATCTTGACCTGTCAACACGCATAACCATGTTTGGCGATGAAACCCGTGGTGTCGATATACTCAGCTCAATAACCGGCTATTACCGCCAGCGCGGGGCGATTGATGTGCGCGGTGAAGGTGCCATCGGCATCGATATTGGCGCGTCCATTACCGGTTCACTGATGATTGAAAGTCTTGTCAATGCGACCGGCTATTCGACTGCCCCGACACCGCTGCGTGGGGTTGATGAAAGCGGGCTGACGGCGGAACAACGAACCGCCAATGACAATGAACGTCGTCGCGGCGCATCGGCTGTTAATATTGCCGGCGATATAAATGGCGGCGTGATTATCGGGGGTTTTGTGAACCGCTTCCGAAGTGATGCGGAGACCACAGCGTCAACGGCTATTTCAGATGCGCGAAATGATGAGACGGTCGGCAATGTCGCCGCGCTTGCGACGCTGCCCTATCAGTTTGATGGCAACCGCGAGCTCGGGCAGATTACCACTTATGGTGAGGCGGCCGGAGAGGCTACGCTGAAAATTTCATCGACTATCGGTGCAGGAGGCGGTGGCACGAGCCGTGGATCTGTTGAAACCCTGCTCGACACATTAAATGATGACGAGGACGCTAACACGGACGCCTATGCCGGCACGGCTTATGGCGGCGGCTTAAAGCAGTTCTTCTATTCGCACGGGCTGATGAATCGCGGCGCGATTGAAGCCAATGGCTGGTATGATGGTTTCAAAGCCGATGCTTTATTGCTTGATGGCGGAACCATTCATGGCGGCATTTATAATAGCGGCACGATTTCGGCCACCGCTTTTAATGAAAATGCTCAGGCATTGATTATCGGCACGGGCGCGACCTTGGATGCCGGTTTGCGCACCGATAACAGCGTGCTTCTGAATGAAGGCACGATTTCGGCGCTGACCCAATCCCATAGCGGTTCAAGTTATTTTGATGAGAACGCCATCTATAAAGCGACCGCCATCACATTGGCGCAAGGCGCAAATTTGCCTGACGAAGCAAATTTCATCAATCGAAGTAATGTTCTCAGCACCGCGCCGCATACTAAAACGGCGACAGATGAAGACGATGCGGCGAATGAAGCTATCGCTTTCGATTTTGCGGCCTATACGGGCAACATGAATGTTAGGCAGGAAATGCCTCGGAACGATTTGCTGCGTGATGCAAGCGCCCCCAATGCAAATACAAATCCTTATTTGGGCGGCGGCGACTTGGATATTGACCGCAATGGCGATGGCGCTATTGACACGCGTGATGTGCCCGCCCCGCGCATTATCGGCGATGTGAAATTCGGCGCACGCGATAATGATTTTACCATTAACGCCGGCACAGTGAACGGCAATATCAGCTTTGGCGGCGGCTCAGATATGCTGACCCTGGCCAATGAAATTGCTGATGACACTGAAGATGATTACACGGCTCCCATCACCGGCTTCACCGGCAGCATCGCTAATGGAAGCGGCACGGATTTGGATATTACCATTGGCGCGCGCACGCAGTTGCACTTGGTCGGCCAAGAAGCAGAGGCCGAGGTTTTGGCCATTGATGAGCTTACCGTATCGGGCGAATTGGAAATTACCGTTGATGATGAGCAATTAACGGCTGACACGTCGGTTTTAGATGTCACCACTCTGACAGTAAATAATGGCGCAAAGATTATTCCGAATCTGACCGGCTTGATTGCGGCAGAGGCAACAACCATCAAGCTGATTGACTATACTGATGAGGGTGTCACGCTTCCGTCTGATGTTCTGCCGACCGGTGCCGACGGTGAATCGGCTTTAATTTACAATGTAACGCTTAGCCATGATGAAGATGCAAACGCCATCTCAGCGACCTTTGCCCGAAAAACCGCTGCCGATCTTGGTCTTAATCAAACTGAAGCGGCCTCGCTTGATGCCGTATTGACGCATTTCAGCGACAATGAAAATTTGGAGAGCGCGATTACCGGCATTAATGACGTTGATGCTTTCAAAGCCGCTTACCGCCAGCTTTTGCCGCATTATAGCGATGGCACGGCGCAACAATTATTGGGTCTCGCCGATATGGCAACCGGCGCGGTGAGCCAGCATTTACAAATTGCCAATGCCGGTGGGCGGCGCGGCGGCGATGGCTGGTTGCAGCAATTCGGTGACTACCGAAAGCAGGATTCAAGCGCCAATGGCCAAACCGTGAGCGGCAATAATTACGCCATTTCATTGG
>JAKMDW010000064.1 GCA_022426245.1 Alphaproteobacteria bacterium
GTCCTCACACTTCCGCGGTCAGGTTCGAATCACAAAATATGGTGGTTTGGATATTGCGGCGAAAAAAAACAGGCCCAGCTAATTTAATTTAGCGGGGCCTGTGAACTTTGGGGGAAACTCAAAAAATTTTTAGCTCACCACCGCGTGAATATCGGTAAAAGGGCTTGGTAGCTCCGCTACCCTAGCCCGCCTTTCGCCAGCGCGCGCCTGAAAGGAGCAAGTCGGCCTTCCCTAACTCACAACCCCGTGAATATCTCGAAGCGTTGTCAGCAATTCTTTCGCGTCACTGAGCGGCAAGCAGCTTGGGGCGTCGCATAGGGCTTCGTCGGGGCGCGGGTGAAATTCGAGGAAGACGCCGTTTGCGCCTGCCGCAATCGCAGATTTCGCTAGCACGGAAACGCCATCGCGCCGCCCGCCTGTGCTAGCGCCTGCCGTGCGCGGGTCGGCCCCCGGTAATTGCACGGCATGGGTTGCGTCCATCGTCACCGGCACACCGAGTTTTTTCATCTCCGGTATGCCCAGCATATCGACAACCAGATTATTATAGCCAAAGCTGGTGCCACGGTCGCACAGTATGATTTGCACATCGGGCGCGGCTTCGCGCGATTTCGAAATGATATTGGCGCAGTCCCACGGCGCAAGAAATTGCGCTTTCTTGGCATGCAACCAACCGCCCTGTGCGGCCACGGCGCGGGCTGTGGCGACCACCAAATCGGTCTGCCGCACGAGGAATGCCGGAAGCTGAACCACTTCGGCAATCTCGGCCACAGCCTCGGCCTGCGCGGCTTCGTGCAAGTCGGTAACGACCGGCACGCCGTGCTTGGCCTTCACCGCCGCCAACATCGGCAGGCCCTTTTCCATACCCGGCCCGCGATAGCTGGTGATGGAGGACCGATTGGCCTTGTCCCAACTGGCCTTGAAAATATATGGCAGATCCAAATCGGCGCAGATGGCTTTCAGCTCGGCACAAACTTCTTGCGCCAATCCCTCATCCTCAAGCACATTGAGACCGGCCATGACGACCAGCTTCTCGCCATCGCCGATTTTGATGCCGTGTTGTTTCAATTCCAAGCTGTTCATTTCAACCTCTAAACCAAGCGCGACTGCGTCAGCGCAGCCTCGATAAATGATGAGAAAAGCGGATGCGGCGCAAAGGGCCGCGATTTCAATTCCGGGTGGAATTGCACCCCAATATACCATGGATGATCGGGCAGTTCGACAATCTCCGGTAATACGCCATCGGGCGACACACCGGAAAATACCAGCCCTTGCGCTTCCAATATCTCGCGATAATTCATATCAACTTCATAACGGTGTCGATGACGCTCGGAGATGACACGCGTGCCGTAAATTTCTTCAACGCGACTGCCCGCTTTCAGATAAGCCTCAAACGCGCCAAGCCGCATGGTGCCGCCCATATCGCCATCAATGCCGCGCTTTTGCAGCGTTTCGCCATCGGCCCATTCGGTCATCAGGCCAACCAGCTTGGTGCCGGTGCGGCCAAACTCGCTGGACACGGCATCGCGAATACCGGCCATATTACGCGCCGCTTCCAGCACGGCCATTTGCATGCCGTAGCAAATGCCAAAATAAGGCACATTGCGGGTGCGGGCAAAATTAGCGGCCGCAATCTTGCCCTCCGCGCCGCGCTCGCCAAAGCCGCCGGGCACCAAAATGCCGTTTACTTTTTCCAGATAAGAAGCCGCGTCTTCGCGCTCGAATATCTGGCTATCCATCCACTCAATATTAACGCCAACATTATTAGCGATGCCGCCGTGCTGAAGGCTCTCAATCAAAGACTTATAGGCGTCCTTCAACTCGGTATATTTGCCGACCACGGCAATCGTGACATCGCCTTCCGGCTCGCGCACCGCCGTCATCACTTCGTCCCAAACGCTCAAATCGGGTTGCGGCGCGTCCTCAATGCCGAACGCGCTGAGCACTTCGACATCGAGACCCTCGGCGTGATAGGCATGCGGCACGGCGTAAATGCTATCGACATCCTGCGCCTCAATAACCGAGCTTTCGCGCACATTACAAAACAGGCCGATTTTCTTCTTCTCGCCCTCAGGTATCGGCCGGTCGCACCGACACAGCAGGATATCCGGCTGAATGCCGATGGAGCGCAATTCCTTCACTGAGTGCTGCGTTGGCTTGGTTTTCATTTCGCCTGCTGCCGAGATATAGGGCAGCAGCGTCAGGTGAACAAAGATGGAGCGTCGGCGCGGCAAGTCATTATTGAGCTGGCGTATCGCTTCAAAAAACGGCAATGCCTCAATATCACCGACCGTGCCGCCGATTTCGCACAACACAAAATCGACATCATCAACTTCGGTCTGGACAAAATTCTTAATCGCGTCGGTAACATGCGGGATGACCTGCACCGTGCCGCCAAGATAATCACCACGGCGCTCTTTCGCCAGAATATCGCGATAAATTTGGCCGGTGGTCACATTGTCGCCGCGCGAGGCCGGCACGCCGGTAAAGCGTTCATAATGGCCGAGGTCGAGGTCGGTTTCGGCCCCGTCATCGGTTACATAAACTTCGCCATGCTGATAGGGCGACATTGTGCCCGGATCAACGTTGAGATAGGGGTCGAGTTTCCGCAATCGGACTTTATAACCACGCGCTTGGAGCAATGCGCCCAAAGCCGCAGATGCCAAGCCTTTTCCGAGTGATGAAACCACGCCGCCGGTGATGAAAATATATCGCGCCATGGGAGTTCAAATTACACAGGCGGATTGATTCGCGCGAGTCGAAAAACGCGAATCACAAGCTTATTAACAAATATTGTTTCGGCGTCAGCCGACCTTGCGCCTTACTCAGGACTTGGCAGGTCGCTGCTCGGCAAATTCGGCAATATCGGCGCCGGTGCCTGCGGCGTTGAGTTTGACGGGCTGCCTTCAATCACACCATCAAGAACCGAAGAACGATTTTCAATTGTGCCGAGCACGGTAAGGCCGATAGACGTCAGAAAAAACACACCGGCGAGAATAGCGGTCGTCCGTGTCATCGCGCTCCCCAGACCACGCGCACTCATCATGCCATCGTTACCGCCGCCAATGCCCAGCGCACCACCCTCAGAGCGTTGCAGCAGCACCAGCACAATCATTGCGATTGCGACCATTAGATGAATGACCAAAAGAATGGTGGTCATAGGAATCTCCGTGACTTTTCGTCTCAAACTTGCGCTCGTATAGCGCGTTTAATGTCAGAAAGCAAACAGCAAGGCACCTCGTGAGAGATCCTGGCATGTGGCCAAAATGAGCTTAAAAACGCGCGGGTTTTACCCGCATCGCTCATACCCTAAAAAACCGCACTACAGATAAGCCTTCAAAATCCCGTAAAAATCCTGCGCCTTCAAGCTTGCCCCGCCGACCAGCGCGCCATTGACATTGGCCACGGCCATCAGTTCGGCGGCATTGCTTGGCTTGACGGACCCGCCATATAAAATGCGGGTTTTTGCCCCTTCGTCACCAAAACGGCGCATAAGCGATTTTCTGAGCGCGGTGTGCACATCACCCACTTGTTCAACTGTCGGCGTAAGACCCGAGCCGATAGCCCAAACCGGTTCGTAAGCGATAACCGTATTCTTGGCCGTGCAACCGGCGGGCAATGAACCGCGCAGTTGGCCTTGCACGACTTTCAGGGTCTCGCCTGCCTTGCGCTGCTTCAGGCTTTCCCCGACACACATAATAGCCACCAAGCCGGCGCGATGCGCGGCCTCGACTTTGGCTTTAACAGTTTTATCGCTCTCACCATAGCCACCCTCTTGCAGGCTTGTGCGGCGTTCTGAGTGACCGATAATCACGGCTTTCGCTCCGGCTTCTTTCAGCATTTCAGCTGAAACATCGCCGGTATGCGCGCCGCTTATATTGGCGTGGCAATCTTGCCCACCCAACGCAATGCCTTTGGCTTTCACCTCAAACATGCGCGACAACAAGGTGGCCGGCGGGCAAATCATCACCTCCGCTTTGACCTGCCCTTTGGATTTTGTGGGTTTCAGTGCGGTCACAAGTTTGCGTAATTCCGAGATATCTTTTTTGGACCCGTTCATTTTCCAATTTCCGGCCACCAATGCGCGAATTTTCGGACTGCTTTTCGGCGCTGCCATGTCTATCTCCCTAAAATATAACTTTGCCTGTTTACCCCGTTCGCCCGCTTGCGACAAGCGGCCGGGCAGACTATGATGCGGCCAAATTATAGCGGCGATTTCCGCCAGAAAGCGAAACACAAAAATGCTTGAATTTCTGCGTAGCAAAGTCAGTGGTGTGCTCGGCATTCTTCTCATTGCTCTCCTTGTCATTGCCTTTGGGCTGTGGGGCATTGCCGATACTTTTACCGGCTTTTCAAATAGCGAGATTGCCTCCGTCGGCAGTAAGAAAATAGAGCGGCAGGAATTTCAACTGCGCTATGTGCAAACCACGCGCGACCTGTCGCGCCGTTTGGGCACGACATTGTCAGCCACGGATGCCAATAATCTCGGCGTCTCACAGCAAGTATTGGTCAATATGTTGGGCGGTGCTGCGCTGCATGAGGCCTCTGATCAATTGGGCCTGGCCTTTAGCGATGAGGCAATTGCCGCCGCTATTTTGAAAGACCCGAATTTTGCCGGTGTGAATGGTGAGTTTGATGAGCCGACTTTCCGCGCCGTGCTGGCGCAAAACGGGCTTGCTGAAAAGCTGTTCGTCGAAGACCAACGGCGCTTCCACCTTACCAATCAATTGACCGAAGCGAGCATTGACCGCGCGCTGGTGCCGAAGCTTTTGACTGAGAGCTTGTATAAGCACTTTCTCGAGCGTCGCGTTGCCAATTACATGATTTTGACGCTTGACCAAACCGATGAAACCGGCGAACCGACGGATGAGGAATTGGAAACTTTTTTCAATGAAACGCGGCTGCGCTTCGCCCAACCCGAGACGCGTTCAGGCCATGCGCTCGTTGTCTCGCCTGCCCGCTTTGCCGAACTTATCACCATTGACCGCGCAACCTTGGAAGAGGAATACGAGCTTTCAATGAGCGAGTTTACCGTCGCGGAAACCCGCAAGATTGACCAGCTTGTGCTGGCCGATGACACGGAAGCCGCGCGGGTGAGAGAGCAAATCGTCAATGGTGTCTCTTTTGTTGAGATTGTCGATGGCGCAGACCAAACCCTTGAAAACACTGATTTGGGTGAAGTCGAACGCAGCGATATGATTTCCGCCGACCTTGCTGAGATTGCCTTCTCTATGGAGAAAAGCGAAATCAGCAACGTTATTGAAGGCCCATTGGGCTATGTGGTTTTGCGTGTGCGCGACATTAAACCGGGCACAACCCTATCGCTTGACGAGGTGGAAGACCGACTGCGCCAACGCATTATTTATGACCGCGCGCTGGAGGATATGCTGGCTTTTACCGAAACGGTGGAAGACGAATTGGCCGGCGGCGAGACGCTTCAGAATATCGGCCAACGCTTTGACCTCGACGTTATTAAAATCGACAATATCGCCAATAATGGCAAAACCGTTGATGATAAGCAGCCGGTTATTCTGGCGCGCTATGAAGCGCTGACCGGCTTATTGTTTGAAAGCACCATTGGTGAAGGCATTCCAATGCAAGAAATGGAAGACGGCACGTTTATTTGGTTGCGGCTGAACGACGTGACGCCGTCCGTTGTGCCCCCCCTTAAAGATGTGCGCGCCGCCGTTACTGCCGAATGGAAAGTCGATGAGCGCGGCAAATTATTGCAAGCCATGGCCGAACATATGGTCAAAGTCGGCAATGAGACAGGTAGCTTCAAATCTGCTGCTGAAGGGTTTAAACGCAAGCCGCTTGTATCCGAACCGATGACCCGTCAGGTGTCGAATGATACATTTAACAGTGATGCTGTTGAACGGCTGTTCATCGTCGATAAAGGTAAATTCGCTTGGGCACGTGTTGGCTTTGGCGGTGAAATTATCGTTATGCAAGCGACCGATATTATTGACGCTGAACTGACTGAAAGTGCCGCCAAAGAAATTATTTTTGATGGCGAGCAGCGTAAATATCACTCCGATCTGAGCAATCAGTTTGTTCTCAGCCTGCAACAAAGTTTCGGCTCATCCGTTAACCAAAGGAATTTGGACCTCGCAACCCGCGAACTGGTGACGCGATGATGGCAACAACGCCGGACCGCGCAGCCTTTGCCGCGGCCTATGCCGATGGTGCGCCACAACTTGTCTGGACGGAGTTAATTGCCGATTTGGAGACGCCGGTCGCCGCCTATCTGAAACTTTCCGGTGGGGAAGATTTCAGCTTTCTTTTGGAGTCCGTTGAAGACGGCGATATTCGCGGCCGCTATTCGATGATTGGCCTTGCCCCCGATTTATTGTTTCGGGTCAGTGATGGACAGCCTGAAATCAACCGCCACACGCAAACCGACCGCGACAGCTTCACGCCGATGGAGGGCGCGCCGCTCGACGCTTTGCGCGCAGTGCTGGCAGAGTCACGCCTCAATGTGCCGGAGGGTTTGGCCCCCATGTCGGCAGGTGTCTTTGGCTATATGGCTTATGACATGGTGCGGCATATGGAGGATTTGCCGGACAGCAATCCTGATGTCATGCAAGTGCCCGATTGCCTGTTTATGCGCCCCACCCTCATCGCCGTGTTTGATAGCGTCACCGATAATATCCGCCTCGTCACCGCCGTTCGTCCCGATACGACCAGCGCTGATGATGCCTATGAGGCGGCTTTGGCACGCCTTGATGCGGCAGAAGCAAAGCTGCGCGTCGCCCTGCAAGATGATGCGCTGAGTGTGCCGAATGAATTTGCTGCGCCACAATCGAATATGAGCCAGAGCGATTATTTCAACATGGTTGAAAAGGGTAAAGATTATATTGAAGCCGGTGATGTTTTTCAGGTGGTCTTGAGCCAACGCTTTAACATTGATTTCGACCTACCGCCCTTCGCCCTTTACCGCGCGCTGCGCCGCGTCAATCCATCGCCCTATCTGTTCTTCTTGAACATGCGCGACTTTGCCGTTGTCGGGTCCAGCCCGGAAGTGCTGGTCGGTGTTAAAGACCGCCAAGTCAATATCCGCCCGATTGCAGGCACGCGCAAACGCGGCGCGACGCTGGCGGAAGACGAAGCGATCAGCGCTGACCTGCTGGCCGATGAAAAAGAACGCGCCGAGCATTTAATGCTGCTTGATTTGGGACGCAATGATGTCGGGCGCGTATCCGAAATCGGCTCGGTTCAAGTCAATACGGCTTTCGGCCTGCAAAAGACCTCGCACCTCATTCATATTGTTTCTGATGTTACCGGCACGCTGCGCCAAGACCTTGACGAGATTGATGCGCTGGTTGCGGGCTTTCCGGCGGGCACAGTATCCGGCGCGCCGAAAATTCGGGCGATGGAAATCATCGACGAATTGGAGCCTGAACGGCGCGGCATTTATTCCGGCTGTGTCGGTTATTTTTCCGCCAATGGCGATATGGACACCTGCATCGCGCTCCGCACCGCTGTGGTGAAGGACAATAAACTATATGTGCAAGCCGGTGGCGGCGTTGTTTATGACAGCACCCCGCAATATGAATATGATGAAACGGTGAATAAAGCCGCTGCCTTGTTTCGCGCCGCTGAGATTGCGCTGGAGCTGGCGGCTGAGAGAAAGAACCGTCCATAATGCTGACACTGATTGATAATTACGACAGCTTCACCTTCAATTTGGTGCAATTCCTCGGCGATTTGGGGCCTGATGGCGCCGATTGCCATGTGGTGCGTAATGATAAGACCACGCCGGAAGAGGTTTTTGCTGCCAAGCCGAAAGCCATTATTCTGTCACCCGGCCCATGCGATCCGGACAAGGCAGGCATTTGCCTCGAACTGATAAAAGCCGCACCTGATGATATGCCGATATTCGGCGTTTGCCTCGGTCATCAATGTATCGGTCAGGCTTTTGGCGGCGAGATTGTGCGGGCGAAAAAAATCATGCATGGCAAGTTAAGCGCGCTTAAGCATAATGGTGCCGGCCTATTTGACGGCCTGCCCGACCCGCTCACCGTGACGCGCTATCACTCGCTGGTCATTGAGCCGCGCAACCTGCCCGATTGCCTTGAAGTTGCCGCCCAAACCGATGACGGTATTATTATGGCGGTGCGCCACAAAACGCGGCCGATTTATGGCGTGCAATTTCATCCTGAAAGCATCGCCACCGCGCATGGACATAAGCTATTGGGTAATTTTTTGAAATCCGCCGGGTTGAATGTAACGGCAGATATTGCCCCGCAACATTTGACGCTAGACGAAGCGCTGGAGGCCTAAATGGACTTGCTGAAACCGACATTGGCAATTTTATCGGAGGGCCGCGCCCTATCGGGCGCAGAGGCGACCAAAGCCTTTGAAATCATTTTGAATGGCGACGCCACGCCATCGCAAATCGGCGCGTTTTTATCCGCCTTGCGTGTGCGCGGCGAAACAGTGGACGAGATTGCCGCCGGTGTCAGCGTCATGCGCGCCAATGCGCTGAAAGTCAAAGTGCCAACTCATGTGCTGGACACATGCGGCACGGGCGGCGATGGCAGCGGGTCTTACAATATCTCAACGGCGGTTGCCCTGGTCTCTGCGGCGTGCGGCGCTTATGTCGCCAAGCACGGCAATCGGGCACTTAGTTCTAAATCCGGCTCATCAGAGGTTTTGGAATCGCTGGGCGTTAAGCTGGCACTGTCGCCGACCGCGCTGGAACAATGTATTAATGATGTCGGCATCGGCTTTTTGTTCGCGCCCAATCATCACTCGGCGATGCGCCATGTTGGCCCGTCGCGCCAAGAGCTTGGCTTCCGAACAATTTTCAATCTGCTTGGGCCGCTGTCCAATCCGGCCGGTGCCAATCGGCAATTACTCGGCGTGTTTGCCAAAGAATGGGTTGAGCCGCTGGCCAATGTTTTGAAGAAGCTCGGCTCGGAGCGCGCATGGGTGGTGCATGGCTCTGATGGCATGGACGAGTTGACCACAACCGGCCCGTCAACTGTCGCTGAATTGCGCAAAGGCGAGGTGAGCGTGTTTGAGGTGGCGCCCGAAGATGCCGGTTTGGAACGCGCCAAGCCGGAAGATTTGGTCGGCGGCACACCGGACGAAAACGCCGCCGCCATGACCGCCTTGCTGGATGGTGCCGAAGGCGCTTATCGCGATATTGTTTTGCTCAACACCGCCGCCGCGCTGATTGTATGCAATAAGGCCGACAGCCTAAAAGAAGGGGCCGAAATGGCGGCACTCGCTATTGACGATGGCGGAGCCAAAGCGGTGCTGGCCAATCTGGTTGCAACGACACAAAAACTGGCCGATCAATAGAGCAGATGAGCGATATTCTCGATAAAATTACCGCCTATAAGCTGGATGAAATTGCCGCCGCCAAAGCCGCGCGGCCACTGGCTGAAGTTGAGGCGCAGGCGCGAGCGGCTGATAAGCCGCGCGGTTTCATCACCGCCCTGCAAGCCAAACGCGATAACGGCAAGGCCGCATTGATTGCCGAGATTAAAAAAGCCTCGCCCTCCAAAGGCCTCATTCGTGAGGATTTTAATCCGCCTTTGATTGCCGAAGCCTATGCGCAAGGCGGCGCGGCGTGCTTATCGGTGCTGACTGATGCCCCGAGTTTTCAAGGTGCGCCGGAATATCTGGTAGCGGCACGCGCGGCTTGCGCCCTGCCCGTGCTGCGCAAAGATTTTATGTATGACACTTATCAAGTGGCTGAGGCACGAAGCTGGGGCGCTGATGCTATTTTGATTATTATGGCGGCAGTGAGCGATGCCCAAGCGCAAGAGCTTTACGCTGCAGCCAGCGCCTATGGCATGGACAGCCTGTTTGAGGTTCACGATGCCGATGAACTGACCCGTGCGCTCGCGCTCGACCCAAAACTACTGGGCATTAACAATCGCAATTTGCGAACATTTGAGACCACGCTCGACACGACAAGGCAGCTTATGGCGCAAACGCCCGACGATATTTTGCTGGTCAGCGAGAGCGGCATTAGCGGCAATGATGATGTGCGCGCGCTGATGGCTGACGGCATTCCGGCGTTTTTGGTCGGCGAAAGTTTGATGCGCCAAGCCGATGTTGCCACGGCCACAAAAAAACTTATCGAATCATAAAAAACGGCCTTGCAGCAAAAAACGAATAAAAGTAGAACATAGGAGTTAGCGATTCGTTCTACTTTTGGCGTTTTAACCGGAGGGTCTCATGCTCACCAAAAAGCAATACGAACTTTTACTGTTCATCAATGAGCGTCTGAAAGAGACGGGTGTATCGCCCAGCTTCGACGAAATGAAAGAAGCGCTGAACCTTAAATCCAAATCCGGTATTCATCGCCTTATCACGGCGCTTGAAGAGCGCGGTTTTATCAAGCGCCTCGCCCACCGTGCGCGTGCGCTGGAAGTTGTGAAACTGCCTGACACTATGGCCAGCTCCATGTCTGCGCCCACCCGCGCGCCGACGGCGGCCAATGCGCCGCAAGCGGCTAATGATGACAGTGCGGTAACTGTGTCGATTATGGGACGCATCGCAGCGGGCACGCCGATTGAAGCCCTGCAAGAGGAAGTCAATCAAATCTCTGTGCCGATTGAAATGATGCGCTCGGGCGAACATTACGCTTTGGAAGTGCATGGCGACTCGATGATTGATGCCGGTATTTTTGATGGCGACACGGCCATTATTCAAAGCGGTGCGACGGCTGAAAACGGCGAAATTATTGTCGCTCTGGTTGAAGGCCATGAGGCAACTTTGAAGCGGCTGCGTCGCAAAGGCGAGATGATTGCCCTCGAAGCCGCCAATCCGGCCTATGAAACGCGCATTTTTCGCTCCGACCAAGTTCGCGTGCAAGGCCGTCTGGTCGGCCTGATGCGCAAATATTAATCAATCTGCCACGGCCTTTCTCGGCGCATATGCTGCGCTGATAATTTTCCCTGTTGAATGTTGAACTGACGATGCACCCGACGTTTGAATGCGCGGCTGTCGAATAGCCGTGCGCGACACGGATATCGCGCCTCGGCAAACGGCATGATAATCACGTCAACCTCGCGGCAAGATTTTGACAGACCCGCACTTCGGTCATGATACGCCAATCGCACGCCACCTTGTAGAACCAACCGACAGAATGGGCGACATGATAGGGTTTCTGGCGCACGACCATGATGGCGTGCCAAACGGTCGAGCTCATATTGTTTGCCGAGTTGGCGCAAAACAAGTAATTGCGTATCTCCGGTGTGCGCCACAATCAAATCACGCCCGAACATATGCAACGCCGGCCGCGCCGCCTGCCCGACGCCCGACAGCGCAATAATAATCGGCAACACACCGATAAGCCGCCATCTCGTGGGCACCAAACACAACACCCCGAAACCGAGTGCCGCCATTGGCATGGTAAAGGCAGCACTGGCACCGGGTCGCCACAGCGCCCCGCTCATGGCTGTGAAATATCCACCAAGCGTCACCACGGTTTCGATACCGGTCTGCATTAAAAACAGCACCGGCTTTTCAAGGCCAACCGGCATCAGCAATACAGACAGCGGCGCCATCGGCATAATCAACGTGCCGAATATCGGCATGGCCAGAAGATTGGCAGGCAGGCCAAATGTGCCGACCTGCTGAAACCTGACAATGGCGATAAAACCGGTAACGCCGCCCGCAATCAGACTGGTGAGAAACAGCCCCGATCCATAGCGCCATAAACGTCGCAAAACCTGCTGCGCCGGCGACAAACGTTCCCACCGCAAATGCAGCGTGTCGCGTTGACGCCATATCTCATAGACCGCGACCAGCGCCATCACGGCGGAAAAACTCATTTGAAATCCGGCTTGCAAAACAGCATGGGGCTGCCACAGCAAAACCAATAAAGCCGCCCATAAAACATTGCGCATGGTGATCGCCGGACGGTCGAGTAAAATGGCGAGAAAGAATATTGCCAGCATGATGTATGCGCGCTGCGTCGCCACGCCTGCGCCCGATAAGAATAAATAGCCGGTGGCAGCCGTGAGTGAAATCATCGCGCAGGGTTTTCTAACATCGCGGCGCAACACCAATGGTGGCGATAACGCAGCCAGCAGGCGCAACAGCGCGCAAACCGATCCGGCAAACAGCGCCATATGCAAACCCGAGATTGCCAACATATGCGCCAAGCCGCTATGGCGAAACGCGTCGCGCACCGTTTTATCAATCGCGCCGCGCACACCCGTTACCAAAGCAGCCGCGACAGGCCCCGCTTCGGCTGACATATGCGCGCGATAATGACGCGCCAATGCCAGACGTCCGCGCGCCAGATGATGACGCAATGCTAAATCTTGCGAACAATCAACACCATCAATCGAGCGCATAAAGCCCTGTCCGCGCCGACCGGCAAACCACGCATCGCGGCGCGGGTCATAACCGCCGATAATAATCGGCGTCGGCAATGGTTTAATGTCGGCCGTCAACGTGATGCCACAGCCCGGCTGCGCTTGCTCCAAATGCGCCTGCTTGCCATAGAGCCGCAATAGAAAGAAACGCCCTTGCGCATCTTGCAGTCGAATGTCCCACCGACTGCCCCGCGCTTGGGCTTCGTGCCACTCAACAACCCCGCTAATTTGTATTTCGCCAAGAACCGCTTTGCCGGTTTGCGTCGATTCCATATGCGTGCGCGCCTGCCCCCAGGCAAAACCAAGCGCCATCGCCAATATAATTTGCCCGCCGCGCCGGACAGTGTGGGCATTGAAATAATGCGTCGTCCCATAAATAACCGCCGCCGTGACAAGCGTCACAAGCGCGATAAAAGGTGATGGGTCATATGGCCACAAGAGAAAGATTGCTATGGCCAGCACAAATCCGCAAATCACCATAGAAAATTGACCAATATGCATATTGGGGCGCAGCCGTTTTTTGTGGTATCAGACATGCAAAGGTGACGCAGACCGAGCAGCAGCGCTAGCGACTGTTAGGCGAGCCGAACCCGCATCACACGCTATGCGCGACACATCAAGATATGCAGGAAAACCGCAGGACCCTATGACAGAAGCCAAAAAAATAGTTACCCGCTTTGCCCCTTCACCAACCGGCTTTTTGCACATTGGCGGCGCGCGCACCGCTTTGTTCAACTGGGCATTTGCGCGCCATCATGGCGGCATGTTTTTGCTACGCATTGAAGACACGGACCGCGCCCGCTCAACCCAAGAAGCGATTGATGCTATCCTTGACGGCATGAGCTGGCTGGGGCTTGAAGCCGATGGCGAGGCGGTTTACCAGCACGCTAATGCGCCGCGCCATGTTGAAATTGTCGAGCAACTTTTGGCCGAGGGCAAAGCCTATAAATGTTTCTGCACACAGGAAGAAGTCGAAGCCATGCGCGAGAAAGCCCGCGCCGAGGGCAAGCCGCCGCGCTATGACGGCACATGCCGCCCCGATGGCGACACGGTTAGGCATGTAGATGGCGCGCCTTTTGTCGTGCGTTTCAAAGCCCCGCAAAACGGCGAGACCCTAATTGACGATGCGGTGCAGGGCAGCGTGGCCACCGCCAATGAGCAGTTTGATGATTTGATTTTGCTACGCTCCGACGGCACACCGACCTATATGCTGTCGGTTATTGTTGATGATCATGATATGGGCGTGACCCATATTATTCGCGGCGATGACCATCTGACCAATGCGGCGC
The DNA here is from genome assembly GCA_022426245.1 of Alphaproteobacteria bacterium. Classification (GTDB taxonomy): domain Bacteria; phylum Pseudomonadota; class Alphaproteobacteria; order RS24; family RS24; genus UBA8337. The sequence continues at coordinate 13,631 of JAKMDW010000064.1, forward strand.
GCCAAGCACAGATTTACGCGGCGCTTGGTTGGGACGTGCCGCAATTCGCGCATATCCCACTTATTCACGGTGCCGATGGCGCAAAACTGTCAAAGCGTCATGGCGCGTTGGGTGTCGAAGCCTATCGCGATATGGGGTATTTGCCCGAGGCCATGCGCAATTATCTCGCCCGTCTTGGCTGGAGCCACGGCGATGACGAGGTCTTTTCCACGGCGCAATTGGTTGATTGGTTTGGACTTGAGGCCATCGGTAAATCCCCGGCGCGCTTTGATACTGAAAAGCTCGACAATGTGAATGCGCAGCATATTAACATGGCTGATGACGCTGATTTGGTGGCCGAGACCATTGCATTAAACGACGCATTGGCAGATTACGCCGCGCCGCTAACGCTCGCCATGCCCCTATTGAAAGACCGCGCCACCCGCCTGCCCGATCTGGCTACCGATGCAGCGTTTTTGGCTGCGAAACGCCCGATTGGCGTTGATGACAAGCTACAAAAGCACCTGAATGAGGAAAATCTGACGCATTTGGCTGCGTTGGCGGTAAAGCTGGAAAATTTGGACGACTGGTCGCGCGATGCCATTGAAGCTCTCATGAAGGCTTATATGGATGAAAACGACTTGAAAATGGGCAAGCTTCTGCCGGTTTTCCGCGCCGCCTTGGTAGGCAGCAGTCAATCACCGGGAATTTTCGACGTCCTGTCCCTGTTGGGGAAAGCCGAGGCCCTGGCGCGGTTGAGCGACAAATTTACCCGTTAAAAACAGCTTAAATCAGGCCAAAACAAGCCGCTGGCGCTGGCTTGCCGCCTTTTTATGTGCTAAAAAGCCGCCAGATAAGCAAAAAAGGAGACCATTATGAGCGACGACAGCGCAAAACTCGCCAGCCTCGGAAACGACTATGATTTCGACATTCACGAGGGGACAGTGGGCCCAAGCGTAATCGATGTATCCACGCTCTATGGTCAGACCGGTCAGTTCACCTATGACCCGGGCTTCACCTCAACCGCGAGCTGCAAATCGACCATCACTTTTATTGATGGCGAAGAAGGCACATTGCTGCACCGCGGCTATCCGATCGAGCAACTGGCCGATAAAGGTAACTTTATCGAGACTTGTTATTTGCTGCTTCACGGCGAGCTGCCGAGCACATCTGAACTGGAAGAGTTTGAGAACGCCATTACGCAGCACACCATGTTGCACGAGCAAATGAACCGCTTCTTTCACGGCTTCCGTCGTGACGCCCACCCAATGGCGATTATGGTTGGCGTGGTTGGCGCATTATCGGCGTTTTACCATGACAGCACAGACATTAATGATGAAGAGCAGCGCCGCATTGCGAGCCGCCGCCTGATTGCCAAAATCCCGACCATTGCTGCGATGGCTTATAAATATTCAATCGGCCAGCCGTTTGTTTACCCGCGCAATGATCTCGATTATGCATCCAATTTCTTGCACATGTGCTTCTCAGTGCCGTGCGAAGACATGAATGTCAGCCCGGTTTTGGCGCGTGCCATGGACCGTATTTTCATTCTGCACGCTGACCACGAGCAAAACGCCTCGACCTCAACCGTGCGTCTGGCCGGTTCATCGGGTGCCAACCCGTTTGCCTGTGTCGCAGCCGGTATTGCCTGCCTGTGGGGACCAAGCCATGGCGGCGCCAATGAGGCCGCGCTTGATATGCTGGCTGAAATCGGATCAGTTGACCGCATCCCTGAGTTTGTGAAGAAAGCGAAAGACAAGAACGACCCGTTCCGTCTGATGGGCTTTGGCCACCGGGTTTATAAAAATTATGACCCGCGCGCGCGCGTCATGCAAAAAACTTGCCACGAAGTGCTGGGCGAGTTGGGTATTAAAGATGACCCATTGCTCGATGTTGCAATGGAACTCGAAAAAATTGCGCTCAATGACGAATATTTCGTTGAGAAGAAACTATATCCGAATATTGATTTTTATTCGGGCATCACGCTGAAAGCTATGGGCTTCCCGACATCAATGTTCACCGTTCTGTTCGCCCTGGCCCGCACGGTCGGTTGGATTGCACAGTGGAATGAGATGATTGAAGACCCAAGCCAGCGCATCGGTCGTCCGCGTCAGCTTTATGTTGGTGCCGCGCCGCGCGATTATACCGACATCAATAAGCGCTAATTAAATCAGTGATAAAGTAAAGCCCGCGGCACGGTCTGCGGGCTTTTCGCCCTCTTGTCGCATTGCAGGCCGAAACCCGGTCAGCAGGGCGCGATAATGCGCATTCACATCATCATTTTGCAGCATCTCCAGCATGACGGGCGCAATCTCGCGCGCATCACACCGCTCTTGCAAAAACTCCGGCATGGCCGGCGCATCAAGAATGAGATTAACCAAAACAACCGATGGCACGGGCATAATGCGCAATAACAAGTCGCCCATCAGCCCCATATTATAAGCCACAACGGTGGGCAGACCCGACAGCGCCAGCTCCATCGTCGCCGTTCCCGACGAGGCCAATGCTGCGCGCGAGGCTTGAAAGGCAGCGAACTTATCGGCTTCGTCTTCGACATAAATCGGCTTGCCCGGCCACTGCGCCGTCTTCTCGCGCACCACATCAGCCATATGCGGCACGAGCGGAATAATCGGGCGCAGGTTTTCCATGCGGCCATCAAGATAACGCAGCACCTGCCCAAACACCGGCACAAGCTCTTTAACCTCACTAATGCGACTGCCCGGCAACACAGCCAACGGAATGTCGCCCGCCTTTAAATGATATTTCTTGGCGAAATCCGGGAGCGGCTCCAATGCCTCTAATCGGTCAACAATCGGGTGACCGACAAAATGACATGGCGGGCCGTTATTGGCTTCAAAAACTTCCGGCTCGAATGGCAGGAAGGCCATCACCGCATCGAAATAGCGGCGCATTTTGCCCGCACGGCCACGTCGCCACGCCCACACATGCGGCGCGACATAGCAGATAATTTTGGTCTGAGGGCGCTTGGCCTTTACCCGTTTAGCAACACGGTGATTGAACTCCGGACTATCAATCAGCACCATGACATCGGGTTCAACAGCCAGCGCATGCGTCACCGCTTCATCAACACGCTTAAACAGTTTCGGCAGCCGTGGCAGAATTTCTTTCAGCCCCATAACGGCTATTTCAGACATCGGGAAAATAGAGGCCAGCCCCTGCGTCGTCATTTTAGGCCCGCCAATGCCGGTTATCATCACGTCGTCTTCGCGCCGCTTCAGCGCTTGCATCAAATCAGCACCCAGCGCATCGCCCGACGTTTCTCCGGCAATAATCATAATGTGATGGGCCATGACTTAGCCCTCCAAGCCCAGCAGGAACAAACCTTTTTCTTCAGCCAAAGCGACCACGGCCGTGAAATCATCAAACAGTGTGCCACCGGCTTCAAAAACGATTCCCGCCAAATGCGCCGCGGCGGCCAATTCAACCGTGCGGCACCCAATGGCCGGAATATCAACGCGGCGGTCTTGCTGCGGCTTTGGCAGCTTGGCCAATACACCGCATTTATTTTCAGCCGTGCCGAGAAATTGTGGCGACAAATCGCGCAAGCGGCGCAGCATGCCATCTGTGCCCTCAGGGCCTTCCACAGCTAAAACCAAGCGGCGTGCAATCGCCACACTCTGCCCAATATCCTGCGCGCCCATAATACCCGCCACCTCAATAGCGCGGTCGATATCCGCCTGATGAGTGCTATGGTCGTGCTTGGTTTGTGCGCCGACAATGCCGGTCTGGTCGCCAAGAAAGTCTTGCGCCGCGCTCACCGTCAGGCCGCGCGTTTCAAAATAAGCAATAATCACCTTCAAGAGCTGGTCATCGCCGGCATGCACACCGGCCATTACTTGCTCGAGAAACCATTGGCCGCCTTCATCAAAATCCAGCGCTTCAATATTGGGGCGCTGAATGCCGCCAATAATGACCATCTCGTCGCAACCGGCAGCCAGCAAAGCATCGGCGGTGGCCTTTAGGTGGCCGATTGGCGAAATCATATGCGGGTAAGCCTTCAGCGCAGCATCGGCCTCATCTTGCAAGGCAACGACAAACACCGCCCCTGCATGTGCCGCAGCAATTTGCACCGGCAGCGCACCGGAACCGGCGACAAGCCCCAGAGGTTTATCCGAACTCATCTCACTCATTTTTATTTATTGCGCGGGGTGCAATAACCCCGATTGTGTTCGACGCGCATAAACTCAACAACCTGCTGAACGCATGCACTGTCGCCATATTCCTTCGCGGCTTTGGCAAGGCGCGACATTAGCGGCCCCTCGTTCTCAACAAAGAGAGACTTATGCAAAGCCCGCAACGCATTAATCTCGGCGCGGTCGAAATCGCGACGCTTTAGGCCGACCAGATTGAGGCCCGATAAAACAGCCCTATTGCCGGTCGCCGCACCAAACGGAATGACATCTTCGACCACCAAACTTCCGGCACCGATAAAGGCATGCGCCCCGATGCGGCAAAACTGATGCACGCCCACAAGGCCGCCGAGAATGGCAAAGTCGCCGACCGTAACATGACCACCCAAAGTCGCATTATTGGCGAGAATGACATTATCCCCGACAATGCAATCATGCGCCACATGCGCGCCCATCATAAACAGGCCATCACTACCGACTTTGGTAACCGCGCCCCCGCCTTGCGTGCCGGGGTTCATGGTTACGTGTTCACGAATTTTATTGCGCCCACCGATTTCCAGCGACACATCTTCATTACCGAATTTCAAATCTTGCGGCACATGGCCGATAGAGGCGAAAGGAAAAATATGCGTCTCCTCGCCAATGCTTGTATTGCCGGTCACGACAACATGGCTTTCCAGCACCACGCCATCACCAAGCGTCACATTGCCGGTCACCACACAATAAGGCCCGATGCTTACATCGGCACCAAGCGTTACAGACTCGTCAACAATCGCAGTTGGATGCACATTCCCCATGAGCGAGTGTTAATGCGAGTTGAAAAGCGCAGCAAATAAAGGATTGTAACGGATTATTACGCGTGCCTCAGTCGGACTTCTTAGATTTTTCAGCCTGTTTTCGCAGGCGCGAGATAAATGCTTGATCGCGATATAACTCGCTGCGAAAACGCGCCGGACTGCCTGCAATTTCACTATCGGCGGGAAACGATCTCAGCACTGCGGCATTTGCCGAAATGACGCTGCGGTCCCCGATTTCAACATGGCCGGTTACTTTGGCACCGCCGCCCATTTGAACATAGTCGCCCAGCGTCGTGCTGCCCGCAATGGCACAAGTTGCCGTGATAAAACAATGGCGGCCAAGCTGAACATTATGGGCGACATGCACCAGATTATCGATTTTGCTGCCCTCACCGATAATCGTGTCAGCCAACGCACCACGGTCAATAACCGTATTGCCGCCAATCTCAACATCGGCCTGCAAAATCACCCGCCCCAATTGCGGAATTTTGATATGCGCCGCGCCGGCTGAAAAACCAAAACCGTCACAGCCGATATTCGCGCCACCATGCACAATCACGCGGTCACCGATAAGCGCATAGGCAATCGACGCATTCGCACCGATTGTGCAATCACGGCCAAGAACAACGCCATGTCCGATAAAACTATTGGCACCGATATGGCAGTTATCGCCAATTTCGGCCCCCGCGCCGATAACCACATTGGGTTCGAGCACGACATTTTCACCCAACACAGCATCGGGGTGAATATTGGTTTTGACGATAGCCTCTTGCGGCGGTCGGCTTTGCGCTGCTGCCGGAAAAAACATTTGGCTGATTTCTGCCATGCTGCGATACGGATCATCGCAAATAAGGGCTAGGCTTCCGGGCGGCACCAAATCCGCGTGTTCGGCTTTAATCAGCACCGCACCGGCTTTCGTCGCCGCAAGCTCCGCTTGTAATCTTATATCCGAGAAGAAGGATAGATTATCGCTGTCGGCGGCTCTTAGAGACGCCAAACCCGACAACAATAATTCATCATCACGCGCTTCAATGGCGCTTTTTTTTGTCAGCACAGCGACCGAGAATGGCCCGGCTGAGGTAAAAAAACGCGCATCTGCCATGAATTATCGGCCGTTATTTTGAACCGGCACCGGCTTGACGTTGACCTTGGTCAGTTTTTTATCAAGGCGCGAGACCAGTTCACTAGTCACATCAATGGCCGGGCTGGCAAAAAACACCGCGTCACGGCGCATCACAATATCGGCTTTGCGCTCTTTCGAGATGTCCGACAATTCTTGCTCGGCTACTTTCACAATTTCAGCCGCAGCACGTTGGCCGCCGGCCTGAATAGACTGGCTCTTTTCACTCAGCGAACGGCGACGCTCAACTTCTTTCATCTGCAATTCTTCGACTTTTTGCTGCACTGCTTCCGGCGCCAGCAATTTTTGCTGCTCCTTCAGCTTTTCCGCTTCACTTTGCAGACCCTTGATAACCTCGGCCTCATCGGCGCGAACTTTTTTAACCTGGGCTTCAAGTTGCTCGGCCATGCTTTTACCGGCTTTTGAAAGCGCAATCGCGCGGTCAACATCAAAAACTAAGATAACCGGCTCAGCCAAAGCTGCCGGCGCGAATGTTATGCTTGCCAGCACAAAAAATGCAGTCGTTATTTTCTTAAACACGTTATTTCCCCTCTAGAAACTGGTTCCGATGGTAAATCGGAAAAACCTCGTCTGGTCATAATCTTCTTTAGCAAGTGGTTCAGCAAAGTCAAATCGCACAGGGCCGAAAGGTGAGCGCCAAGCAAAGCTCAATCCCGTGGTCGCCCGAAACGCCATCTCATCTTCAATGATGCGCCCCGGAGAGGCTTCTGCATCCGTCTCACCCAACACCCCGAAATCAACAAAAAGATTGGCTCTGACACCGGATTCTTTTGACAAACCAAGCGGCAATGCAACCTGCGCCGTGCCAATCATGTAACGGTTTGCGCCCAGTGCGAAGCCTTGCGACGGGTCGGCGGCTGAAGCGCTGACCTCACGCGGGCCAACCCCGCCACGTTCAAACCCACGGAAGTCACGCCCGCCCCGAAAGAAGCGGTCATTATAATTAATCGCGTCGCCCTTATAATCATGAATGATACCGAGCGTGCCGCGCAGATGAAGAATCCAGCCCTCGGCCAGTTCTTCGAAGAAATTCGCCGTTGCCCGTGTGCGTAAATAAGACACGTCCCCGCCCGGACCGGCGATATCTTGACCGAATGTGACATTCCAACCATCGCTCGGATTGACGAAATCATCGCGCCGGTCAATCGAATAAAAATAACCGAATTCCTGCTTGCCCAAATCATAGGATCGGTCACTCACCAATCCGGCATTGAGGGAGTCGGTAAGTTCATCATTTACGAAATTTGCGAATAAGGAAAGCCGTCCGTCCTCAGACAGCGGAAAGCCCAGATTGAAACCAATGCCGTTCTCATTCAATTCCAAACCTTGTTGATAGTCATAATCGGTTTGCGTGTTGAAGAGCGAGAATCCGGCAGACACGTCGCGGCCCAGAAAATAAGGTTCGGTAAAACCAATCGTGTAGCGCTGCACCTGATTGGACAGACCAACATTGAAACGCAATCTTTGCCCGCGACCAAGAAAATTACGCTCCGAAACAGATAGCTGGGTCGTGAAGTCTTCGGCCGATGAATAACCGACCCCAAAGCTCAACTCACCGGTCGGCATTTCGCGCACATCAACATCGATGATCGTTTGATCCTCTTCCGTGCCCGGCGATTCCGTTACTTGCACAGCGCTAAAGAAATTCAACCCGCGCACGCTGCGCTCAGAGCGCGACAGCAAAACCTTATTGAAAGCATCGCCCTCAACCAAACGCATCTCGCGTCGAATGACATCATCTTTAGTGCGGCTATTGCCGTTCACATTCACCCGCTCAACATAAACGCGCGGGCCTTCATTAATGACGTATTCAATATCAATGATAGCCGCTTCGCGATTGGTGCGCGGGCGGGGTCTGATATTGGCAAATGCGAACCCGCTTTCACCAACTACTTTGGTCAGCGCATCAACGGTCTTATCCAAAGCACGCTGGTCATATTGTTCACCCGCCTGGTGGGTGATTTGCTCTTCCAATTCGATAATATCGAGTGTGTCCAAAGAGGTGCTGATGCGGGCCTCGCCAAAACTGTATTTCTGGCCTTCTTCAATCACGAAATTAACGAAAAAGGATTCACCATTACGGGTCAGTTCGGCATTTGTCGAAACAACCGAGAAGTCGGCATAGCCTTTCGACAAATAATACTGCCGCAGCAACTCGCCATCATAGGCCACGCGGTCGGGGTCGTAATTATCGCTGGCCGCAAAGACACGCCACCAACGGCTCTCTCGGGTCAGAATAACGCCGCGCAATTCATCATCGCTAAAAACGCGATTGCCAAGAAAATTAATTGCGCTAATGCCGGTGGTCGGCCCCTCGCTGATTTCAAAGACCAGATCAATGCGGTTTTGCGGCAGTTGAATAACTTTAGGCTCAATGCGCACGGCAAATCGACCGGAGCGGCGATAAAGCTCAATTTGGCGTTCAACATCGTCTTGCACTTTCGCGCGGGTATAAATTTGACGTGCCGACAAAATGCCTTCTTTGCCCAAATTTTCATCGGTGATGGCCGAATTGCCTTCAAAGCTGACGCGGTTGACAATCGGGTTCTCAACCACGGTGACAATTAAGCCCTTATCTTGACGCAGAATGGTGACATCAGCAAAGAGCCCCGAAGAGAAAAGCGTTTTGACTGACTGGTCGACCAAATCAGCCGCATCCTTCAACCCTTCGCGCACCAGCATATAAGCCAACACGGTCTCATCTTCGACACGCTGCGTGCCCTCCACCCGAATAAACTCAATCGGCTCACCAATTTCGGCGCGCGCCGGAACAGATGCCAAAGCAAGCGCCAATAGGCAAAATGAAATACGGCTCAAAAAGCGGGAGACAATCATCGAGAAAATTCCAATTAACCGAAGAGCGAGACAACGCTCTCAAAAACATTGAGACGCGCCAAATCATTCCACGTCACAAATAAAAATAACATCATCACCATTGAAAGGCCGATGCGCATACCGATTTCTTGCGCCCGCTCTGACATTGGCTTACCGAAAACTGCCTCATAAGCATAAAAGGCAAGATGGCCACCATCCAACATGGGAATGGGAAACAGATTAATCAGACCAATACTGACAGATAAAACGGCCGTCAAATTGATAAGCGCAACAAAGCCAAGCGTCGCCGTTTGGCCGGATATTTGTGCAATGCGAATAGGCCCGCCGAGGCTTTCAGCACTTTCGCGACCCATGATAATGCGGCCCAGCACGACAAAGGTTTGCTCGACGATGAAATAGCTTTCTTCAGCCCCCATCCATATGGCGGTGAACGGGTTATAGCGCACGTGACGAATGGCATTTTCATCAGTATTCACAGCGACGCCCAGACGCCCAACATTATATTCATTGCCGAAGCGGTCGACTTCCAAAACCCTATCCGGCGTTGCGCGCAAAACCTCAACCACGCCGTCGCGCTCAATACTGAACGCCAGCGGCACACCGGCGCTGACTGATACCAGTCGGCGCACTTGCGTGAAGGTCGAAATCTCATCGCCATTAATGGCAACAATCAAATCGCCGGTTTCCATACCGGCGCGCGCGGCCGCACTGTTCTCAACCACGGTTCCGATAACCGGGTCGGTAATACGCTGCCCCAGCAATGTGTAGAGCGACGCGAAAATAACAATCGCCAGAATGAAATTGGCAACAGGCCCGGCGGCCACAACAATGGCGCGCTGCCATAGCGGTTTGAAAAATAACGTATCGGAGCGCGCATCCTCGGGCAGCTTTTTCAGCGTCTCCGCATCGGGGGCGCTGGCCTCATTCTCATCACCAAAGAATTTTACGTAACCGCCAAGCGGCAACCATCCGATTTTCCATTGTGTGCCGTGCTTATCCTGCCAGCTAACAAGCGCACGACCGAAGCCGACGGAAAACACTTCAACGCGCACACCGCAACGGCGCGCAGCATAAAAATGGCCGAGTTCGTGAAAGAAAACGACAATGGTCAGGACAAACAAAAACGGCACGATATAAGCGAGACCCAGTGCACCGTAAAGATAGTTAATCGCTTCCACATTAAGCTCCCAAAAGTTGCTGCATTATGACCTTTTTTCGCATTAGATAAAGACCTTTAGCACGAAACAGTTTGCCCTCGAAATGCGGCAGAATCGTGCCCTAAATTGCACCAATAATATCACGTGCCTGCGCCCGCGCCTCAGCGTCAATCGCCGGCAGCGCCGCAACATCATCGCCACCTTCAAAACCGGCTTTCTGCAAAACCGCATCAACCGTCTCAGCGATTTGCAAAAACCCGATGCGCCCCTCAAGAAACGCCGCCACGGCAACTTCATTGGCAGCATTAAGCCGCGCCGGCGCAGACCCATCGGCGCGCATCGCCGCCTCAGCCAGCGCCAGACAGGGGAATTGCGCGCGGTCGACAGCCGCGAAATCGAGACGCCCTTGCGCCGCCAGATCAAGCGGCGCAACGCCCGCATCAATACGCTCCGGATAAGCCATGCAATAGGCCAACGGCACCCGCATATCGGGGCTTCCTTTTTGCGCAAAAACACTGCCATCGGCAAAATAGACCAGCCCATGCACAATGGATTGCGGATGAATAAGCGCGTCCAGCTTATCGGGTGCGACATCGAACAAATGCCGCGCCTCGATCAATTCCAAACCTTTATTCATCATGGTCGCGCTATCGACGGAAATTTTTGCGCCCATATTCCAATTTGGATGCTTCACAGCCTGCGCCGGTGATACGCCCTTCATTTCATCATAAGACAAATCGCGAAACGGCCCACCCGAAGCGGTGAGCACAATCTTATCGACATGCTGCAAGCCGCCCTGCCCCTGTAAAAGCTGAAACACCGCATTATGTTCACTATCGACCGGTAAAATATCCGTGCCATGTTGCGCCGCCATGCGCATCAGATGACGGCCGCCGGCAACCAGCGCCTCTTTATTGGCCAGCGCCAATGCCCCACCATGTGTCGCGCAAATCATCGACGGGGCGAGACCGGCAAAACCAACAATCCCCATAACCGCAATATCAGTTTTCTGCTCCGCCATTTGGGTAAGACCGCTCTCACCAACCCAAATATCGCCGGTGAAATCGGGTAAAGCAGCGGCAAGTCGCGCGCGACCGGCATCGTCGCCAATCACCAAAATCGACGGTTCAAATCGCTTTGCAATATCTGCAAGTTTATCGACATTGCCATCGGCACTCGCCGCAAATAGAGAGAAGCGGTCAGCATGGCGCGCTATCAGGTCGAGCGCATTGTCGCCAATCGTGCCGGTTGCGCCAAAAAGAGAAACCTGCCGCATGATTACCAAATCCAAAGTGCTGTAGATGACGCACCGCCGCGCCACAGCACAATCGCATAAGCGACAATCAGCACGCCAATCAACCCGTCAACACGGTCCAGCAAGCCGCCATGCCCGGGAATAATCGCGCCGGAATCTTTCACATTGAAACGGCGTTTTATGGCGCTTTCAAACAAATCAGCAGCCTGCGCAATAATGGCGAGCAAGGGTGCAATAATGAGAATGCTGGCGAACTGCATTTCCCCAAAGCCGAACCCGACCACGGTGAGAAAGGACAATATGCCCGCCAGCGCCGCCCCGACCATGCCGCCCAAAAGACCGGCCCATGTTTTCTTGGGCGAGATAACCGGTGCCAATTTAGGCCCACCGATAATCTTTCCGGCAAACATGGCAAAAATATCGACAGCCCAAACCGACACTAGAATATAGCCGATGAGAAATTCGCCCAGCGCGTCCTGGCGCAGATATTGCGCGACCACCAAAGGCAGCCCGACGTAATAAAGACCACCGACCAATGGCCCCAAGCGCCGCCCTTTGACGAGCGCAAATGTCGCCGCCACCAATGAGGCGACAATAATCAACGCCACCGCATCCATCGCGCCGACCCAAAACCCAAAACCCAAAACCGCTACCACGGTCAGGCCAAGAATTCGGCCATTGTCGGAAGACGCCGCCACCAAATTAGCCCATTCGCGCGCCATCAAAAATCCGGCAATGGCGAGCAATAACGTAAACGACCAACCGCCGAAAACCACGGGCGCAATAACGAAGGGCAGTAAAATCAATGCCGAGCGCACGCGCTGCAATAAGCCTTCAAATTTTATCGGTGCGTCAGCCATATCCCCCCGCTTGCCTATCAGTCCCATTCGCCACTGGCGGAAACCAGACCGAAGCGGCGTTCTCGGTCAGCATAAAAGGCAATCGCGGCTTCCAAATCTGCGCGCGAAAAATCCGGCCATAAAACATCGGTGAAATAAAGCTCGGCATAGGCACTTTGCCAGAGCATAAAATTACTCAGCCGCGACTCGCCGCTGGTGCGAATGATGAGGTCCGGATTGGGCATACCGGCCGTCAAAAGCTCGGCCGCCAAGACATCGGCATTGATTGACTCCGGGTCCAGCGTGCCATTGGCCGCGCGGCGCGCCAAACGCGACGCGGCATCGGCCAGCTCTTCGCGGCCACCATAATTAAAGGCAATCTGCAAAAACAAGCGGCTATTATTCGCGGTCAGGCTCTCGGCGCGATCGATAAGACCGCAAATCTTTTTGGACAATCCCTCGCGCCGACCAATCACCCGCACCCGCACGCCCTCACTGTGCAAATCGGCCAAATCGCTCTCAATATAACGCTCAAGTAGCGACAGGAGAAAGCTCACCTCAGTGCGTGGTCGCCCCCAATTCTCGGTCGAGAACGAAAATACAGTGAGATGATGAACGCCCAAATCGCCGCTTTCTCTGACGATGCGGCGCAATGCCTCGACACCGGCGCGATGGCCTTCTCGGCGCTCTTGCCCGCGCGCCTGCGCCCAACGCCCATTGCCGTCCATAATCAAAGCGATATGGCGCGGCAGTCGGCTGGTATCGTCGTCTTTTTGCATGTCCCTAGACTTGGCGGATTTCGCCCTCTTTCGTCTCAAGTGTCTCGTCAACTTGTTTGATGAATTTGTCGGTCAATTCCTGAACTTCGTCAGAATATAGCTTGGCATCATCTTGCGAGATGTCGCTATCTTTTTCAGATTTCTTAATCTGATCCATGCCATCGCGGCGCACATTACGCACGGCGACGCGCGCTTGCTCGGCATAACCACCCGCCACTTTGACCAATTCCTCGCGTCGTTCTTCGTTCAATTCCGGAAGCGGAATGCGAATAAGCTGGCCCTCGGTCATCGGGTTGAGACCTAAATTGCTCTCGCGAATGGCCTTTTCAGTCGCAGCAACCTGCCCTTTATCCCAAACTTGGACAGTCAGCAGGCGCGGCTCCGGCACTGACACAGTGCCGACTTGTGCAATCGGCATCATCTGGCCATAGGCATCGACCATAATCGGTTCAAGCAAACCCGCGCTTGCCCGACCGGTCCGCAAACCCGCCAAATCGGTTTTGAAGGACGCCAAAGCGCCATCCATGCGCCGTTCAATATCATCAATATCAATGCTCATATCTGCCCCTATTCGCAATTAGTCTGCAATTAGCCTCGAACTCGTCCCGAAACTTAATCTCGAATTTAGTCCCGAACAATGGTGCAAGCGCCTTCGCCTTGCAAGACCTGAACGAAACCGCCCAACGTCTGGATTGAGAATACCACAATGGGAATTTCATTCTCGCGCGATAGCGCAACCGCGGACGCATCCATAACCTTCAAATCTCGCGACAGCACTTCCATATAGCTCAGATTGTCGTAACGCTCCGCATCGCTTTCTTTTTTCGGATCAGCCGAATAAACACCATCAACATTGGTGCCCTTCATCAAGGCGTCGCAATTCATTTCAGCAGCGCGCAAGGCCGCTGCCGTGTCGGTGGTGAAAAACGGATTGCCTGTGCCGGCGGCAAAAATAACCACGCGGCCTTTTTCCATATGGCGTGTCGCGCGACGACGAATATAAGGCTCACATACCGTGCTCATTGGAATGGCAGACAGAACGCGGGTCGGCACGCCCATGCGTTCCAGCCCATTTTGCATGGCCAGCGCATTCATCACCGTGGCCAACATGCCCATATAATCGGCAGAAGAGCGGTCCATGCCATCTGCGGCACCGGCAAGGCCACGGAAGATGTTACCGCCGCCAATGACCATGCACACCTCAACGCCCAGCGCGATGGCCTGTTTCACTTCATCAGCAATACGGTCAACCGTGGCAACATCAATGCCATATTGCCCGTCGCCCATCAGGGCTTCGCCGGAGACTTTCAGGAGTACCCGTTTGAAACGCTGTTTTTCCGCCATGTTACCCTCTCTTTAGATGCAGCAACTATGGCGCGATTCCGGTTGGACTTGCTACGGCCTAGCTTCCGCTAACGGCCGCGGCAACCTCAGCTGCGAAATCGGCCTCTTCGCCTTTATCGACACCCTCGCCCAGTTCGAAACGAACAAAGCCTTTCAGCGCGACCGGCGCACCAACATCGTCCCCTGCATTTTGCAGCAGCTTCTCGATGCGGGTTTCACCATCAATCACAAAAGTCTGGCTGGTCAGAACAACTTCTTCGTAGAATTTGCGCAGACGACCTTCGACCATTTTCTCAATAATCTCGTCCGGCTTGCCGCTCTCTTTCGCTTCCGCAATCAAGACAGCGCGCTCGCGCTCGATTTCTGCCGGGTCGAGGTCGTCAATATTTGCCGCCAGCGGATTGGTTGCCGCCACATGCATGGCAAGTTGGCGACCCAATGCTTCCAGCTTGGCCGTGTCACCGGTCGATTCCAGTGCTACCAAAACGCCGATTTTGCCAAGACCGTCGACAACTTGATTATGAATATAACTGGCCACGATGCCGCTTTCGACGTCGAGTTTTTCTGAACGTCGCACATTCATGTTCTCGCCAATCGTGCCGACCATTTCTGTGACATGGTCTTCAACCGATTTTCCGGCACCCGGATAATCAGCAGCCAGCAATTCGTCATGGCCTTCAGCCGCCAGAGCGACACCGGCAATCTCGCCAACCATTGACTGGAAGGTTTCATTGCGCGCGACAAAGTCTGTTTCAGAATTGACTTCAACCACAGCACCAGATGTGCCTTCAGACGCGACGCCGACTAGACCGTCAGCGGCAACGCGACCGGCTTTTTTAGCCGCTTTGGCGAGGCCTTTTGTGCGCAGCCAATCGACCGCCGCAGCCATATCGCCATCGCATTCCTGCAGGGCGGTTTTACAATCCATCATGCCCGCGCCAGCTGTCTCGCGCAGTTCTTTGACCATTGATGCAGTAATTTCACTCATGGGAGATCTCCAATTAAATCCGCCGCAACCTAGCTATCTTAGCTATCGGCTTTTTCGTCTTCAGCTTCTTCAGCAGGTGCTTCTTCGGCAACCGGCTCAGCAACCTCTTCAGGTGCGGCCTCTTCAAGCGCCGGTTCAGCAATCGGCTCTTCAGCCGCGCCGAGGTCGATACCGGCAGACGAGCTGCTTTCTTCGATACCAGCAATCACGGCTTTTGAAATCAAACCGCAATAAAGCTCAATGGCACGCGCGGCGTCATCATTTCCGGGAATCGGGTAATCGATATTGTCGGGGTCGCAATTACTGTCAACGATAGCAATTACCGGAATGCCCAGCGTCTTCGCTTCGGCAATGGCAATTGCCTCTTTATTGGTATCAACGACGAACATCAACTCAGGCACGCCGCCCATTTCTTTGATACCGCCCAGCGCGCGTTCCAGCTTTTCGCGTTCGCGCGTCAGATTGAGAATTTCTTTCTTGGTCAAACCACCGGCGCCGTCGCCGTCCAGCTTATCTTCCAGTTCGCGCAAGCGCTTGATGGAGTTGGAAATGGTCTGCCAGTTGGTCAGTGTACCGCCGAGCCAACGTGAATTCATGAAATATTGAGCGCATTGACCAGCATGGCGGGCAATCGGCTCGCTGGCTTGGCGCTTCGTGCCGACAAACAGCACGCGGCCGCCAGAGGCAACAACGTCTTTAACCTGAACCAGTGCTTGGTGCAGCATCGGAACGGTTTTCGACAAATCCATAATGTGAATACCGTTGCGGTCACCGAAAATATACGGTGCCATTTTAGGGTTCCAACGGTGGGTTTGGTGTCCAAAATGCACCCCTGCTTCCAGCAGTTGACGCATGTTGTAATCGGGCAGTGCAGCCATTGCGTTGCCTTCCTTTCTCTCGTT
>JAKMDW010000072.1 GCA_022426245.1 Alphaproteobacteria bacterium
CATAAAAGCTGGGCGGCGCATCGTATTCGCACCATGATTATTTCCGATGCCCGCATCAAAGCCGAGGCCAATTTGCCCTATATTAAAGTGCTGGTGGCATTGGCGCCTTTTTTGGGGTTGCTGGGCACAGTGACCGGCATGGTGGAAGTTTTTGATGTCATGGCCATTACCGGTTCGGGCAATGCGCGCGCGATGGCGGCGGGCATTTCAAAAGCGACTCTGCCGACAATGGCGGGCATGGTTGTGGCCTTGTCGGGATTGTTTTTTATCAATAATCTTGAGCGTAAAGCCAAGCGCTCGGTCGAACATTTGGAGGATGGCTTGACGCTTTCGGACCGATGATGTCCGAGAAAAGAAGCTGTTAGGATAGAGATATGAGAAGAAGACGCGCCCGTCAGGAAGACCAAGAAGGCATTGATATGACGCCAATGCTCGACATTGTTTTCATCATGCTCATCTTTTTTATTGTCACCGCCACTTTTGTCAAGGAAAGTGGGCTTGATGTGACGCGCCCCGATGCTGAGACGGCGGTCAAACAAAGCCGTGTCGGTATTTTGATTGCCATTGGCGAGAATAATGAGATTTTCATCAATCGGCGGCAAATAGATCTGGCTGCCGTGCGGGCCAATGTGGAACGCTTGCACGCCGAAAACCCACAAGGCGGCGCGGTGATACAGGCTGATAAAAAAGCCGCCACCGGCGTATTGGTCGAGATTATGGACCAAGTGCGTTTGGCCGGCGTCGGTGCGATTTCCATTGCGGCGGAAGAAAAATGACGCAAGCCCTACCGGCTCGGTTTTTAACATCAGCGGCGCTTGCCGTTGTCACCACTATGGTGTTGTTTTTGACCATGAAAGTGCTGGTAACCGGACAGGATTATGAAATTGCCGAGGCGCAAGAGACGATTGGCATTGATTTTGTGCGCGTCGAGCGCGACGAAGATGTCAATACTAAAGACCGCGCGATGAAACGTCCGAGCCAAGAAAAGCCCGATGAACCGCCGCCGCCGCCCAAGCTGACGCAAACCCAACGCCCAAATATGGATAAGGCCAGCATGAGTGCCGATATGAGCCAGTTTGGCCTGAGTGGCATGAATT
Organism: Alphaproteobacteria bacterium; assembly: GCA_022426245.1. Lineage (GTDB taxonomy): Bacteria > Pseudomonadota > Alphaproteobacteria > RS24 > RS24 > UBA8337. The sequence goes on from JAKMDW010000072.1 coordinate 1,098, forward strand.
TGAACGCGCCGGTTGATGGTGACACGCTGGCCATTGTACGGGTGTTGCCGCGTTATCCGAGCCGTGCTTTGTCGCGTGGCATTGAAGGCTGGGTCTTGCTGGAGTTTACCATTGACCAGCTTGGTCAAGCGGTTGACTTAATCGTGATTGAGGCCGATCCGAAAGGCATGTTTGACCGGGCGGCTTTGAACGCCATCAAGAAATGGAAATACCGCCCGAAAATGCAAGATGGGCGCCCCACAATGCGTCCGGGTGTGCGTCAACTTATTAGCTTTAATATTGCTGAATAGGAGGGGGCCGATGAAACAAAAACAATCCGCATCTCTGATTTTAGCATTATCCGTCTCTTTGTTTTTGCTGGCACCTGCTTGCGGGCCGATTGCCCATATGAGCGGCTCGGCGGCAATGGCGCAAGAAGCCAAAAAAGAAAAGCCGAAAAAGCCGAAAACACGACGCTCTGAGGTTTTGGGCAAAACCGCTTTTCGTTTGATTGAAAAAGCCCAAGAATTAATGGCCGAAGATAAATACGACGAGGCGTTCGCGCCGCTGCAGCAAATTATTGATGGTACGAAATTCAAACCTTATGAAAAAGCCGTTGCCATGCAGACCATTGGTTTTGTTCATGCCGGTAAGGGTGATTATCCCGCGACGATTAACGCTTTTGAGGGCGCTATTCAAACAGGTGACTTGCCGCAAGGCATTGTGTTGAGCTTGACTTATAATTTGGCGCAGCTCAACTTGGCCGACCAGAAGCCGAAAAAGGCTTTGGTGCTGATGCAGCGATGGTTTGATGCTCAAGATGATGAACCGGGCGCCGACCCGTTCGCGCTAAAGGCACAAATTCATATTATCCTTGATGAGTTGCGTTTGGCTGAGCAGGCCATTCGAAAAGCTATGTCGAAAGCCGAGGAACCCAAGCAGCAATGGACGCGCATTTTACTGTCCGTGCTGTTGCAAGAGGAACGCTATCAGGAGGCGCGTCCAATTTTGGAAGATGCGGTTGAACGTTGGCCGGGGGTGAAAGTTTTTTGGCAGCAATTGGCGGCGATTTATTATGACGCGGGCGACGAGAAATTGGGCTTTGTTGCCCAGCGCGCCATGCATATTCAGGGTATGTTGACGAGCAGTGAAGAATTATCGTCCATCGCCCAGCTTTATCTCTATCACGATGTGCCGATTAAAGC
>JAKMDW010000083.1 GCA_022426245.1 Alphaproteobacteria bacterium
TGCCGTCCAGCACGCCATAAGGATGATTGGCAACAACCACAAGCGGGCCGGTTTCGGATATATTTGCCAGCCCACCGGCATGAATTTTAACCTCTAAATCCAGACGCTCCACCACTTCGCCCCAAAAGCTCTCAGGCGGCAGGTTCTCACGCTGATAATCAAGATAGAGTTTCTTCAAAAACGGCTGACCGCTTATTTTTTCGACCGCACGGATAGCCAAAATCCGGCCCAAAGAGTGGGTTTCCGAAGCGTAGGAAAACTCATCAATAAGCGCCTGTCTCACGCGGCATCTCCAAATTACATGTGACCAAATTATAACAAAGCGTCATCCGTCGCCAGTCATGCCATATAAATTTATTGTTTCGTGTTCGCCGCCTTGACTAGCTTGGTTTTGGCATTATCGGGTTGCGGCACTGGCCCGAAATCTTCGGAAGAACATCTTCGGCAGATTTAATGATGCCCCGGCGTAACGGTCAGTGCCGAAATCAGGCGGAACTCCCTATCTTGGTCCCTCGCTTTCCCCCTGATTTGCACAAAAGTCGAAGCCTCGGCTTTTGTGCCGACCTTGCGCGTTTGCTTGGCATTTAACTTGCCAGCGCCTTTTGAATTTCATGCGCCAACAGCCAAATGCGGTCACGGCCCCAGCACGCATACAGCTCCGTGCCGCTCTCATCGAGCAGGCGGAAGCTTGGCACACCCCATAAATCGGATTTCAGCATTTGCAGGCGATTTTCTTCCGCCCAGCCTTCCCAATCCTTATTATCAATGACCTTACTGGCGCCATCCCAATCGAGACCGGCGCGCTCACACACTTGCTTCATGCCATTATCGCTGCCCGTATCAAGTCCTTCAGCCCACGCCATATCGGTAAAGGCTTTCAGCAAGGCACCGCCTTTTCCTTGTTCCTCAGCCCAGCTAAACAGCGAATAGACCCGCCGCACCGGCTCCCCAACCGGGTCGAAGATTTTACCGAACGGCTCACCGATACGCTCCGCTTCGCGTTTGGTGTCACGCAGAATATAAAAACCCTTTTTGGGCGGCACGGGCAGATTACGCATCACCATTGGCAATACGGGCCGCACCCGCACATCAACCGGGTAATGATTCGGCAAGTCCAGTGTCTCGCCCATGGCTATCGCCGTATAGGGGCTGCGCGCTGAGGGATAAAACTCAACCGTCAGCCTTTTGCCATTACTTGGACTGCCCATAAAATCAGGACGCGCCTGAAAAGTCGTGATTTGGCGACACCCGCTGAGGCGCAAACCGGCCTCGGCCAAGCGCCCCTCTAAATATGGCAGACGGTCAATGCCCCAATACCATTCGCCTTCAAAAAAGAAGGTGGCACCAAGATAATGGCCGAGCTGCATGCGTAGCCGCGTGCCTTCGCGGAACACGCGCTCGGTTTGGTCGTCAGACACCATCGCCATGCGGTCCAGCTTATCCGTGTCATCGCTCCAAAAAGCGTCACCGATTTCGACCGCGGCTTTGAGCAAATTACTCGAGGCCGCTAAAGACCGGCGCGCCAATTTCAAGCTTGCATCGCTGGGCTGTTGGCCGACATCGGTAAAGTTTAGATTATGATAAGGCGCAATTGACGCAGCATCGCGCCGGCTATAGGCCTGCAGCGCTGAACGTTCAGGCGCGGCATCATCGCCGGGTTCATTGACCAACTTCACCTGCAAGTTAATGTCATAGCGCGCCTGCAATTCAGTCAGCACTTGCGCGGTTAACTGGCTATACGGGTCATCCGGCTGGTGGAAATATAAAACCTCGGGACGTTGCCCCGACAGCTTGCGCCGCAGCGCCTTCATAGCGCGGCTATATCGCCGCATGCGCGGTGACAAAATAAGCCCAGAAACCGCTTTGTTCACACGAAATGCCATGTCCGTTCTCCCTGAAGCAGCAAAGTGGCGAGACAAATGGGTTTTGTCAATAATATGAATCATATTGGAACAGTGCCGAAACCGGCTTGACCTTGCGATGCTTTACGCCATTTCTCATGCATGGCCATGCGAAAGAAATCCGACTTACCACACAAAGACTGTGCAAGCTGCGGGCGTCCGTTTGCGTGGCGCAAAAAATGGGCGCGCGATTGGGATGAGGTGCGCTATTGCTCCGAACGCTGTCGGCGCACCAAAGAAACATGACGGGAAAACATGACAGATAAGCCCCTTATTATCATTCTCGGTGATCAACTTTCGCACGAGCTATCAAGCCTCGCCGCTGCACCAAATGCGCCCGTGCTGATGGCTGAATTGCACGATGAGGCCTCCTATGTGCGCCACCATCAGCAAAAAATTACCCTCATATTCTCGGCCATGCGGCATTTTTCGAAAGCCCTTAAAGAACAGGGCCGCGCCGTCAGCTATCTGACCTATGGCAGCGACCCCGCCGTGAGCAGCTTCACTGATGCGGCAAAAATGATAATAAAGCGTGACGGCATTAACCGGCTGATTGTCACGGAACCTGCTGAATGGCGGCTGCTGCAAGAGATGCAAAGCTGGCCGGAGACGTTGGGCATTGCCGTTGAGATTTTGCCTGATACGCGCTTTTTAGCGACCCATCAGGAATTTGCGGACTGGGCTGATGGCAAGAAGCAATTACGCATGGAATTTTTCTATCGCGAAATGCGCCGCAAAACCGGTCTGCTGATGGATGGCGATAACCCGCTGGGCGGGCAATGGAATTATGACGCTGACAATCGCAAGAAATTGCCGAAAGGCCATGAGCCGCCGCCGCGCCTGCAATTTGCCCCCGATGGTGTGACGCAAGATGTCATGCAATTGGTGGCGCAACATTTCGGCAATCATGTCGGCCTATTGGATAAATTTGCTTGGCCCGTCACGGCCGCTCAAGCCGCGGCACAATTCGAGCATTGGCTGGAATTTTGCCTGCCGCAATTTGGCGATTATCAAGATGCGATGAAAACCGGCGAGGCGTTTTTGTATCACGGGCTGGTTGGAGCTGCCATTAATATTGGCTTGCTTGACCCACTCAAGGTCTGCCAAGCGGCCGAGGCACGCTATCATAGCGGGCAAGCCCCGCTGAATGCGGTGGAAGGGTTTATCCGGCAGATTTTGGGCTGGCGCGAATTTATGCGCGGTCTGTATTGGCTAAAAATGCCCGCCTATGCCGACAGTAATTATTTCGACCACCACCGCGCCCTGCCCGATTTTTATTATAGCGGCGAAACCGATATGGCCTGCATGCGCGAAGCGATTGGTGCGACCCGTGACTATGCCTATGCGCATCACATTCAACGTCTCATGGTGACCGGCAATTTCGCGCTACTGGCGGGCATTGCCCCGCACGACGTCAATCGCTGGTATCTGGAAGTTTATGCCGATGCGTTTGAATGGGTGCAACTGCCCAACACGCATGGCATGGCGCTGTTTGCCGATGGCGGCATTGTCGGCTCCAAGCCCTATTCAGCTTCCGGCGCATATATTAACCGCATGTCGGACCATTGCAGTGGCTGCACCTATAAGGTGAAGGAACCACATGGCGATACGGCTTGCCCGTTTAACTATCTGTATTGGGATTTCATGATACGCCACCGCGACAAGCTGGGCAGCAATCCGCGCATGGGGATGGTCTATCGCAATCTTGACAAAATGCCGGATGAAAAACGCCGCGGCGTTGAGTCCAGTGCCAAGAAGTTTTTGGAGCAGTTAAAATGAGTGAGGCCTCCACCCTGCCTTTAGAGGCATTGTCTCTTTCCATCACCCAATATGTCGTCTGTTCCAAATGCGCCGATGAATTGCCGCATCTCGACCCACCGCAAAGCCTGCAAGATTATGCGGCCATGGATATCGGGTTTACCGATTACGGCGTGCAGGTTTGGTGCCGCCGCCATAAGGCCAATATTGTGCATATTGATTTTCAGGGCCACAAATTACCGGCTGATTTTAGGCGGCTTGAGACCAGCTAGCCAAACTAAGCCGGTATATGCGCTCCGTCCCAAGCGAGCACTTTGCCGCTATCTGCGGGCGTCACGCCATTGATGACGTTCAACAAATAAGCGGCTGATTGGGCCGGAGAAAATAATTTGCCTTCGGCAACATTGCCTTGAAACGGGGCGGATAATGGACTGTCCACCGTGCCGGGGTGCAGGCCGATAATTATTTTATGCTTATCGCGCCGCGCCGTCTCAATGGCGGCATTTTTAACAATCATATTCTGCGCCGCTTTGGCCGCACGATAGCTTGTCCAGCCGCCCATGCGATTATCGGATATTGACCCGACCCGCGCCGAAAGATGCGCCATTACCGCTTTGTCATCGCGCGCCATGAGAGGCAGAAAATATTTCGCAATCAGCGCCGGACCGATTGCGTTGACCGCCAGCACTTTGGCCATTGCCGTGGCCGAGATTTGCTTCAGCGCCTTTTCCGGCTGCACCTCCGCGGCTGCATCGTGCAATAGGCCGGTGGCATTAACCACCAAATGCAATGCACCAAGCTGCTTGGTCTGTTCCGCCAAAGCTTGAAGCGCCGCTTCATCGCAAATATCAATCTCGCTGCGCGTCAGTCCGGTGACATTGCAGCGCGCGCCAAGCGCTTCAACAAGCGCCGCGCCAATGCCGCCGCGCGCGCCAAAAATCAAGGCGTGAAAATTTTCAGGAAAGCTCGGTAAAATTTGCGTCATGCCAGCCATATAGGGCGATGGATGCCAGTTGAAAGGACGAGTTGAAAGGACGAGTTGAAAGGACGAGTTGAAAGTCATTGGAAAGCGCGACGGGGGGCTATAAAATTCCACGCAGCGCAATCAGCCGGTCTTTCAGCCCCGCCTCATCGAAGTCAACCGCATCACCCACACCCCATACCGGCGCAGGCCAAGCCGCATCACCTATATGGCGTGCAATCACATGCACATGTAATTGCGCCACCATATTGCCCAAGGCGGCAATATTCATTTTATCGGCGCGCGTGAGGGCTTTGAGGCGTTGCGCGCTTTCTTGCGCTGTGGTGAACAGGGCACGCGCCGCCACATCGGGCAGGTCGAACCATTCAACCGCATCCTCAATTTGCGGCACAAGCACCAGCCAATGATAACGCGCATCGCGCATCATGCGGATGTCAATCGCGCCGCGCTGTGTCAGTGATATTGTATCCGCCTCAAGGCGCGGATCGAGCTGAAATGCCATTCCGCGCGCCTATGCCAGAGCCGTATCGGAAACAAACGGGTTGGTTTGCTTTTCAGCTGCGAAAGTCGAGGTTGGGCCATGCCCGGGAATAAAAGTTATATCCAGCCCAAGCGGCCATAGGCGTTCGGTAATGCTGTCGATTAATTGCTGGTAATCGCCCTTGGGGAAATCCGTGCGCCCGATGGATCCCTGGAAAATCACGTCACCGACCATGGCCACTTTGTCATCAGATTGGACAAAAACCACATGGCCGGGCGTATGGCCGGGGCAATGCACAACATCAAATTGTGACCCCGCCACCTCTACCGTGTCGCCATGTTCCAGCCACTGGTCGGGCTCAAAAGCCAGCGCTTCGGGAAAACCATATTGCGCCGCCGCTTCCGGCATGCCGTCAATCCAAAACTTATCATCTTTATGCGGGCCGATAATCGGGATGGCGCGCTCGTCAGCCATAGCCTTAACCGAACCGGCATGGTCGAGATGGCCATGCGTCACCAGAATTTTTTCAATCTCAATGCCCTGCGCGTCAATAAATTTATTGAGCATTGCCAAATCGCCGCCCGGGTCAACAATGCCGCCCTTTTTAGTCTCTTCATTCCAAAACACCGTGCAGTTCTGCTGAAACGGTGTCACCGGTATAATTTGATAGCGCAGCATGGGTGCCTCCTTCTTTCAAATTGAGCGTAAAAGTTTTTTGCACCTGAATCAAATCACCCTAGAGTTTGAATTGTATCTTCAACAAGCGAAAGGAGGTGATCCATTGTCTAGTGAACGGAAGTATTTGAGGTTTCAAATCCGGTGTTTGAGTTTTGACGTGGAGCAACCTTCGGGTCTCTCAAAACATCTCTATAAGTAAGGATTGGCCTTAAATCCAATCACGACTCCATATTATTGGAGGGGGCGTCTGCTTTGCAGGCGCCCTTTTTCTTGCCTATAAGCAGTCATGGGAATTTTTCTCGGCATAGATTTGGGCGCCAGTGCGCTAAAGGCCTGTTTGATTGATACAAATGGGGGCGCAAATTTATGCCCCATTGCGCAGGCCCGCGCGCCTTATCCGACCACGCATCCAAAACCCGACCAAAGCGAACAAAACCCTGCCGATTGGCTAAGTGCCATGCAGGCCGCTTTGGCTGCTTTGCGCGCCGAGCAAACACAGTCTTTCGACGCCATTGAAGCCATTAGCTTTTCCGGCGGCGCACATATTGGGGTTTTATGCGATGACCAAGCCCACCCTTTACGGCCCGCCATTATGTGGAGCGACCAGCGCGCCCATAAACAGGCCGCCGCTTTAGCCAATGCCGGACAAGCGGAAGATGCTGTCGAGGGATTGGCGGGCAATGCGCCCAATGCAACATGGACATTGCCGCAGCTTATCTGGCTCGATACGCATGAACCGCACATCATCAGAGCCACTGAAAAACTTTATTTCGCTAAGGACTGGCTGGCGGCGCAGCTTATCGGCGTATCCGCCGGCGACCACCATGTGACCGACAAAAGCGAGGCGGTCGGCAGTTTAATGGCCGGCCGCGATCATAAATGGAATGACGCACTTATTGCGCTAAGTGGCCTAACACGGTCGGCCATTCCGCGTTTGGTCGATATAGGCAGTGCGCTTGGCCGTGTCACCCCGGCCGCTGCCGCGGCTTTTGGTTTGCCGCTTGTGCCCGTCTATCAAGGGGCCATTGATACGTCGATGGAATGGCTATGCGCCGCACCGCTCAATGCGACAACCGCCAGCTTAAAATTGGCTTCGGCGGGTGTGGTATCTTTCACCACGGCTGATGAGACACGATTTTCGCCGGTTTCTTTTTATCCGCACATTATTGATGGGCTTTATTATCACGCCGCGGGTATGAGCGATTGCATGGGCGCGATTGATTTTGTGCGGCAAAACTTTACACCCAAGCTGACCGCACCGGCATTTGAAGCGGCGGCGGCAAAGGCCGCATTGGGCGCTGAGGGGCTGTTATTTTATCCCTATCTGTCGGGCGGGCGGGCGCCGTTTTGGGACGCGACACTGACCGCCGAACTGCGCGGCTTGACGCGGGGGCACGACCAAACCGCCATTGCGCGCGCCGCTTATGAGGGTGTCGGCCATGTTTTGACCGCCATTTGGCACGATATGACCGACAAGCTGGGGCAAAAACCCGACGCGCTGCATATATTGGGCGGCGGCGGCAAGAGCGACTTTTTCTGTCAAATGCTGGCCGATATGCTGGATGTGCCGATAAAACGCGGGCGCGAGATCGACTGCGCCTATGCCACGGCTATGTTCGCAGCGGCTCACCACCTCGCAAAGCAACCGAAAGATATGGCGCATGCGGCCTATCAGCCGCAGGGTGAATTTACCCCTGACAAATCTGCTTCGGCTGGTTATGCTTCTTCTTATCAGGCCTTTATGACGCGCCATCGGCGTGGGTCGGGCCTTTAGGGAACCATCCTGGGAGAGAAATGATGGAAAACCGGATTGAATTGAAGATTGAAAATCATATTGCGCATGCGCATATGATCCGCGCTGACAAAATGAATGCGCTGGACGCCGAGATGATGGACGCGCTGATCGAATGCGGCGAACGGATTAAAGCTGATAGCTCAATCCGCGCGGTTGTTCTGTCGGGCGAAGGACGCGCTTTTTGTGCCGGTCTCGATATGGGTAATTTCGCAAAAATGGCTGAAGGCGGCGATGCCGGTGTAACCGATAGCAAAGAACGTCAAAAATTGGCCGTGCGCACACATGGTCTGGCCAATCGCCCACAAAAAGTGGCTTTCACATGGCGTGAAATTGAAGTGCCGGTGATTGCGGCGGCGCAAGGTTTTGCATTGGGTGGTGGTTTTCAATTATTTATGGGTGCCGATATGCGTTATGCCGCGCCGGGCACCAAATTCTCAATTATGGAAAGCCGCTGGGGGCTGGTGCCGGATATGGGCACAACCCATGTGATGACCCGCGTTGCGCGTGAGGACATTGTCAAAGAGCTGGCTATGACCGCGCGTATTTTTGAAGCTGATGAGGCGTATGAACACGGCTTCTTGACCCGCATCACTGACAACCCGATTGACGCCGCAATGGAAACCGCAACCGCAATTGCGGCGCGCAACCCTGAGGCCATTCGTGGCACGAAGCGTTTGTTCAATGAACCGGCTGACCGCTTTGTCGCCGACACGCTGATGCTCGAAAGCGAATTGCAGGATGATATTATCGGCTATCCGAACCAGATTGAGGCGGTTAAAGCCGAATTGGAAGGCCGTGCGCCGGTTTATAGCGACCCGGCTGATAGCAAAAAGGCCGCCGAATAAATACTCAGCTGCCCAGACCGGCCAGCCGGTCGAGCAACCAATAAACAGATATGCCACCTATGGCGATAATGGGCACTTGCTGAAAAGCCGGTGCCCATTTTTCATGCGCCAGTAAATGCGGTTTGATGAAACGGGTAAATAAAACCATCGCGGCCACGACCAATAATTGCCCCGCTTCCAGCCCGATATTGAACAAAGCCAGCGCCCCCAATTCGACATCGCGCGGCAAGCCAATTTCGCCCAGCACGCCGGCAAAGCCAAAGCCATGCAGCAAACCGAAACCAAAGGCCATGGCTTGCGGATAGCGCGCCGCCAGCACTGAGCGCTTTTCGGGCGGCCGCACCAATTCAATGGCCACGAATAAAATCGATAGGGCAATTATCGCTTCCACCACCGCCACCGGCGCACTGATACGCCCCAGCATAGATAAAGCCAGCGTCAAGGAATGGGCAATGGTGAAGGCGGTGATGACATAAAATAATGAGCGCCAAGCCTGCACCAACAAAACCAAGCCGAGGACAAACAGAATATGGTCGAGGCCGAACAGCAAATGCTCAACCCCCAAACCGAAATAGGCCATTAAGAATGTGCCACCACCTGAAAATTGCTGCACCGGCGCATCGGCGGTCAAGCGCAAGCTGTAACGCCCCCCATCGACCAGCGCCAACTGCACCAACACATCGGTGATAGTGCGCTGCAACCCTTCAACACCAATCGATTGACCAAACAAGCCGCCATCGCATTTCAGACTGAATTTTTCAACCAAAGCGCCCGGCAAACGACGCATACGGCTATCGCCCAGCCGCGCACAATTTTCAGGAAATACAGGCCGCAACCCAAGACCGGCGACGGCATTTGCGCCGGCACTGCGCACCGGTTGTTTCCAAACAATATCAAAGCTGTCGCGTGTGACTTCGGTAATCTCAATATAACCAGGGCGCACCTCATGCGCCGCTGTCGGGCCAATAAACGCCGCCAGGAAAAGAAGCGGCATAAGCCGATAGAATAACCGATGCATTACTCGCCCGCACCCTCAACCGGCAGAAGCTCAACCTCATAACGCAATCGCAAATCGCGCCAAGCATCGGCCAAAGCGGCTTGGCGTTCGGCTTTTTGATAGTCGCGCGCCACGCGCTCGATCATCGGCTCGAACCGCGCTTGGGTTGCCGCATGACGCGTATCTATTTTCACGACATGCCAGCCAAATGCCGACTGCACAGGCCCCCGCCACGCGCCGGTATTTTCAGCAAATAGAGCAGCGGCAAATTGCGTTCCCATCAGGCGCGACAGTTCCAACGCGCTTTGGCGCGCATATTGGCGATTGAGCATGAAGGGCTCGCCGATATTTTGCCAATCGCTCTCATTGCTTGTCAGCGTCGTCTGCAATTCACGCGCACGCGCCTCACTATCGGCAAATACATGCCGCCAGCTCAGCGTCTCGGGGGTTTCATATCGGTCTTGATTTTCATCGAAAAAGCGGCGCAATGCGGCTTCATCGGGCAGGGCTTTATCGGCCTCATCGGAGAGCAGAAACTCAACTTTTTGGGCCAACCGACGGCGAATAATAATGTCGTCAGTATCAAGACCGAGACGCGCCGCCTCGCGCACCAAGATTTCCTCGCGAATATAGCCCTCAATCAACGCGTCCAGTTCACGCGCATTGGGCCGTCGTTCGGTTTGGCCTTCCCATTGCGCCACCAGTTTTTCAACCAGCGGCAAGTCTATTTTAATCACGCTCTGGCCACGTGCCTGCAATAGGCGGTCAGCGCCAAACAGCGCCACCCCCAAAACCACAAACCAAACCAGCCGGTCTTGCGCCAGCTTACGCAGCCAATCGGGCATATTTAACTAGTGCTCCAGCCAGATAGGTGATGACCAAGCGCGCTCTTGAATGGTCGGCGCAAGCGACGGGTTGGGTTTGGAACCGGCACGAATGGCGTCCCAAGTGGACCAACGGCAAGTCGGGTTTTCCAAAACCCGCACATAATAAAATGCGTTCTCGCCCGGCTTGTAATCCGGGTCGCGCCAATGTGCTTTCAATTCGCCCGCGCCGCTATCGGCGCTATAAGCGCAGGTTTCAATATCAACCTTTGCATTATTGTCAGGGCATCGACGGGTTGCCGCATCAACCTGCGCGCCATCGGCGCAGGCCGCGTCATAAACTTCTTCATGCGTCTTGCCTTCGGCGTCAATCCAGCCCTTAACCATTTGCAAACGCTGCAAAGGCGCAGAGCCCGGATCTTGTGTTGCCCATAGCAAAAAGTCCGGCGCACGGCCAAGCCGCGCCTTCATATCGCCGCCCATCGGCACACCGCGAGCATAGGCTTTGCGCACCATTTGTGGGTCGCTGAGCATTTTTTCATTAAAGCCATAACCGCCAAACAGACGCACTTTCAGGCGCGGCCCGCTGGTCGCAAAAGTCTCTTTGCGCCGCATCGCGTCAAAAATTGAGGTGCGGGTATTTTCCTCAGCCCAAACACCGGCCAGACCCGAGGCCCCCCAGCTTGACCATTGCATTTGCAAATAACCCGGTGCCGGATTTTTACCCGGCACACCGGTGCGCTGGTCGGGCGGGGTTGTCATTTGAGCCCACCAATTCCGCACTCGGAAAATCTGTGCGAAGAGGCGCTGCGTCCATGTCAGACGCACCGCGCCGCGCAAACGGCCATTGCCGTCAACCGCACCGATTTTCGACCAATAGTCATATTCGTCAAACGCGCCTGCCGAGACATGCGTGTCAGAGGCCGAAATAAGCCCGAATTTATAGGGATTGCCTTTGCCTTGCGCCTGCATTTCCAGACCGCGGCGATAGGCTTGGCGCACATAAG
>JAKMDW010000086.1 GCA_022426245.1 Alphaproteobacteria bacterium
GCTGAGATGCTGGCCGAACTGATGCGCTTAAAGCCGTGCATCACCATTGCCGGCACGCATGGCAAGACCACCACCACCTCGCTGACTGCCGCCATATTAGACGCGGCCGGTCTCGACCCGACCGTGATTAATGGCGGCATTATTAACGCCTATGGCACTAATGCTCGATTGGGGCAGGGCGATTGGATGGTTGTTGAAGCCGATGAGAGCGATGGCACATTTGTGCGCCTGCCCGCGACGATTGGCATTGTTACCAATATCGACCCCGAACATCTTGACCATTATGGCGATTTTGACGGGCTGCGGGCCGCCTTTGACAGCTATATTGCCAATATCCCGTTTTATGGTGTCGGCATTGTTTGCCTCGACCATGCCGAGGTGCAGGCTTTGGTCGGGCGCGTGACCGATCGGCGGTTGATTACTTATGGCCTCAGCGAGCAGGCCGATATTCGCGCCGTAAATATTTGCGAAGACGGCCTCAAGCAGCATTTCGATATATTATATCGCGACCGCCGCAATGATGCCGATATTGAAATCAAAAAACTGTGCCTGCCAATGGCCGGTAAACATAACTTGCAAAATGCGCTGGCGGCGATTGCAGCCGGATTGGAATTGGGCGCAACAGCGGACACGATTACAAGCGCGTTAAAAGGCTTTGGCGGGGTGAAGCGTCGGTTCTCCTTTGTCGGTGAGGTCGGGCAGGGTATCCGGATTTTCGATGATTATGCTCATCATCCGGTCGAGATAGAAGCCGTGCTGGAAAGTGCGCGCGCCGTTACATCAGGTCGGGTCGTGGCGATTATGCAGCCGCATCGCTATACGCGCCTGCGCGATTTATTCAGCGAGTTTTGTGCTTGCATGAACGGTGCTGACACAGTGCTGGTCTTGCCGGTCTATGCGGCGGGCGAACCTCCGATTGACGGCATTGACAGCGCCGCTTTGGCCGAAGGGCTGCGCGCGCATGGCCATCGTCACGTTATTTCATTGGCGCAGGACCAAGATTTGCCTGACGCGCTGGTCGATATTTTGCAAAAAGATGATGTCGTCATCTGCATGGGCGCAGGCTCAATTTCTCAACTGGCCTATACATTGCCGGAAAAATTGGAGGGGCGTCTATGACCGCTAAAGCGACCCCTGCCAATATGACTCATGCGCCCGAATGGCTGGCCGCTTTGCCGCCTTTGCGGGGCAAGCTGATGACTGATCTGGCGATGGGTGATATTTGCTGGTTCCGCGTGGGCGGGCCTGCCGATGTGGTGTTTATGCCGGCGGATACTGATGATTTGGCGGCATTTTTGAAGGCCTTGCCGGCGCATGTGCCGCTCGCGGTTTTGGGTGCCGGCTCGAATGTGCTGGTGCGCGATGGCGGTCTTCGCGGCGCGGTTATTCGACTGGGCGCGGCGTTTGGCGAGATTACTCAAACCGATGAAACCGCCTTAACGGCTGGGGCTGCGGCGCTTGATGTGCGCGTGGCGCGCGCGGCGGCGGACGCCTCGATTGCCGGTCTGGCATTTTATCGCGGTATCCCCGGCGCGATTGGCGGCGCAGTCGCGATGAATGCGGGTGCTTATGGCGGCGAGACATGCGACGTGCTGGTCGAGGTTGAGTGGCTCGACCGCGACGGCGAAAAACACGTCAGCGCGATGGACGCGCTCAACTTGTCTTATCGCCATAATGGCCATGACGGCTTCAAGGTTTACACGGCGGCACGGCTGAAAGGCGCGCGCGGCGACAAGGCCAAAATTCTGGCCGAGATGGAAGCGATTTCAGACAAGCGCGAAGACAGCCAGCCGGTGAAAGCGCGCACCGGCGGCAGCACTTTCAAAAACCCTGATGGCGCAGACCCGACAGGGCTGAAGGCTTGGAAATTGATTGATGCCGCCGGTTGTCGTGGCTTGCGTGTTGGTGACGCGCAAGTCTCGGAACAACATTGCAACTTCCTCATCAATCATGGTGTCGCGACCAGCAGTGATTTGGAAACGCTGGGCGAAACCGTGCGCCAGCGTGTGCAAGAGACATCGGGTGTTGAATTGCAATGGGAGATTAAACGCATGGGGGAGGCGCGCGCATGAGTGCTCAACCACATATTGCCGTGCTGATGGGCGGCTGGTCGCCAGAGCGCGAAATCAGTTTGATTTCCGGTGCGAAATGCGCCGAGGCTTTGCGCGCGCTCGACCATCAGGTCACTGAAATTGATGTCACGCGCCAGCTTGATGCACAGCTTGCCGAGGTGAAGCCCGATATTTGTTTTAATGCGCTGCACGGCGTCGGCGGCGAAGATGGCGAAGTGCAGGGGCTGCTTGAAGTGCTGGAAATCCCCTATACCCATTCCGGTGTCCGCGCTTCGGCTTTGGCGATGGATAAGCATTTGTCGAAACAGGTTTTCGCCGCTGCCGGTCTGCCGGTCGCGCAATCGGTGTTGATAGAGCGCGCTGTGCGTGACCACCCAATGACCCCGCCCTATGTGGTGAAGCCGGTCAATCAAGGCTCCAGTGTTGGCATTGATATTGTGAACGATGGCAGTAATGCCGTGCCCGATAGTCTCAGCGCAAAAGGTTGGGCATTTGAAGGTGTCGCCATGGTTGAGAAATATATAGCCGGTCATGAGCTAACCTGTGCCGTGATGGGCGATACCGCGCTTGATGTGATGGAAATCGTGCCGGTGAATGGTTGGTATGACTATCGCGCCAAATATGATGATGGCGGGTCGCGCCATGAATGCCCGGCGGAGATTGACGCAGGCCTCGCCAATCGTATTCAGTATATCAGCCTTGAGGCGCACATGTTGTTGGGATGTCGCGGCGTTACGCGTGCTGACTTCCGATATGACGCGGCGCAAGACGATCTCGTACTGCTCGAAATTAACACCCAGCCCGGCATGACGCCGGTATCGCTGGTGCCCGAAATGGCCGCGCATCGCGGCATTGATTTCAACCAACTTGTTCAATGGATTTTGGAGGACGCCTCATGCCGGAGATGAAACAAGCGCGCAAAGCAAATGCGCAAACCAAATCGACAGCGATGAATTTTCTTATCTCGCTGCTGGCCACGCCGTTCAATGTGTTGTTCATCGGCCTCAGACTTATCTGGTCGGGTCGTCGCCTGCGCCTCGCTGCCATTGCGCTAATGCTGATTGCCGTTACGGCTCTGGTGTTCCGTGTAGAAAGCTTCAGCCCGATGGCCGATTTGGTGCGCGGTAAAACCTATGAAGCGACGGCTTCAGCAGGCTTTCGCGTTAATGATATTACGGTTGAGGGGCGCAAGCGCACCCAGCGTATTGACTTGTTGGAAGCGCTTTCTATCAGTCAAAATGACCCGATTTTCGCCGCCGATTTGGAACAGATAAACGCTCGTATTGAATCCCTGCCGTGGGTCGAGACGGCGACGGTCATGCGTCGCCTGCCAAATATCATTCATATTGATTTGCACGAACGCGAGCCATTTGCCTTTTACCGATCAGGCAAGGGCGTCGCTTTGATTGACCGCAAAGGTGTGACCATTACCCGCCATCACTTGGCGCCATTTGGTCATTTGCCGGTATTTTCCGGCAAGGGCGCAACACTGCGCGCGGCCGGTTTTATGGAAATGTTGCAAGCCTATCCGGTGCTCAGAAACCGCATGGTGGCGGCGCATTGGAATAGCGGTCGCCGTTGGACGGTGAAGCTTGACCATGGCGGGCAAGTGCATTTGCCGGCCCATGGCGTGTCGGGCGCGCTTGACCGGCTGATGACGTTGGAAAAGGAACGCCGCGTATTGGCGATTGAAAATCAGGCGATTGATTTGCGTCTGCCCGACCGCGTTTTACTGCGTCCGGCAACCGAACGCTCTAGCGCCGTTGAAGATTTTGATGGGGAGACTGCTTCGTGAACCTGCCGCTCGACCCAAGTCGTTTTTCAAAAATGCGTAGCACGGCCTTGCGACGCGGGAGTGTTGCCGCGCTTGATGTCGGCACGTCTAAAGTGGCGTGTTTAATCGGCGAGCATAGCGATGACGGGCAGGGCCGCTCCATGGTGCGGATTTCCGGTTTCGGGCATCAGCTTTCAGATGGTCTGAATGGCGGGCAGGTGATTGATATGCGGGCCGCCGAAGACAGTATTCGCGCCGCCGTTGATGCGGCCGAGCGCATGGCCAATATGGAAGTGCGGCAGGTGGTTATCGGCCTGTCTGCCACTAATCTCGAAAGCCGTATCTGTCAGGCCGATGTGCCGCTGAACGGTCACGCGGTTAATGAAGAGCATATGACGGCGGCTTTGCAACATGCTTATGAGGAGTTTTGGT
Source organism: Alphaproteobacteria bacterium (assembly GCA_022426245.1). GTDB lineage: Bacteria > Pseudomonadota > Alphaproteobacteria > RS24 > RS24 > UBA8337. The sequence continues at coordinate 4,279 of JAKMDW010000086.1, forward strand.
CGGCTGATGATGAGATTTTACACGCTATTCCAATAGCTTATGAGATTGACGATAGTATGGGCATTGCTGACCCGCGCGGCATGTATGGCGAGCGATTGAAAGTATCAATGCACATGATGTCGGCGCCGTCTGGTCCGGTGCGCAATCTGTTGAGCTGTATTGAGCAGTGCCATTTGCAATGCGAAAAGCTGGTTGTCACACCTTATGCCAGCGCTTTGTCGACGCTGATGCAAGACGAATTGGATTTGGGTGTGCTGCATATTGATATGGGCGGCGGCACCACCAGCGTCAGTATTTTCTATGAAGGTGAGCCGCTATTTACCGCCGTTGTGCCGGTCGGTGGCAAGCATATTACCGCCGATATTGCGCATGGGCTGAACGTTTCTTTGGTCACGGCGGAACGCATTAAAACGCTGTATGGCAGCGCGCTGGCAACGCCGGTCGGTGAGCGGGAACAATTTGAAGTGCCGGTTATCGGCGGCGATCATCAAACTCTGCCGCGGAGCGAATTGACCAAAATCATTCGCCCGCGTCTCGAAGAAACTTTTGAAATGGTGATGGCGCAGGTCAATCGATCCGGCCTCGGTCATTTGGCCGGACGCCGTGCCGTTCTGACCGGCGGAGCTGCCCAGTTGAACGGCGCGCCCGAATTAGCTCAGACGATTATGGACAAACAGGCGCGTCTTGCCGCGCCGATGCGGCTGACCGGACTGCCGGAAGCCGCAGCCAAACCCTCATTTGCCGCCTGTGCCGGTCTGTTGACCTATGCCGGGCTCAATCACGCTGATGCCGTTTTGCAGGAAGCCGCAACCGGTCCTCTGGCGTGGTTTGGCAGTTGGTTGAGGAGGAATTTTTAATGCAGTTAAGAGTAAGAAACGCAGGCCCGTGGGAGATGAAACACTTACAGACGACGCTCGTGTCGTCTTGGAACCCAGCCACTGTCGATTTGGGCGATGGCGGCACGGTTTCTAAATCAAAGCAAAGCGTGTCGCAAGCCGACGCGTAAAAGGAGAAAGCCATGAGTATTCAACTCACTGTACCCCCGAAAAGGGAACTTAAACCAAGAATTGTTGTGTTTGGCGTCGGTGGCGCCGGCTGCAATGCGGTCAATAATATGATTGCTGCGGGTCTCGAGGGTGTCGATTTCGTCGTCGCCAATACAGACGCGCAGTCACTCAGCAATTCATCGGCCGATCGGCGGATTCAAATCGGGTCCAAACTGACTGAAGGTTTGGGCGCCGGTGCTGACCCCGCTATCGGTAAAGCCGCCGCAGAAGAAACAATGGCGGAAATTGTCGATATGCTGCAAGGCTCGCACATGGCCTTTGTTACCGCCGGTATGGGCGGTGGCACAGGCACGGGTGCTGCGCCGGTTATTGCCCGCGCCGCACGCGAGCAAGGCATTTTGACCGTCGGTGTTATCACTAAGCCGTTTGACTTTGAAGGTGGTCGCCGCATGCGTGCCGCCATTGCCGGTATCGAAGAATTGGCTGCCGAAGTTGATACGCTGATTATCATTCCCAACCAAAACCTGTTCCGTATTGCCAATGCGCAGACCACATTTGCCGAGGCTTTTGCCATGGCCGATGAAGTGCTGCACTCAGGCGTTGCCGGCATTACCGATTTGATGGTCAAGCCGGGTCTTATCAATCTCGACTTTGCCGACGTTAAAACGGTGATGAATGAGATGGGTAAAGCGATGATGGGCACCGGCGAAGCCGAGGGCGACAAGCGCGCCACCGAAGCTGCCGAAGCCGCGATTGCAAATCCGCTTCTCGAGGATGTGTCGATGCAGGGCGCGCAAGGTGTGCTCATCAACATCACCGGTGGTGATGATATGACCCTCTATGAGGTCGATGAGGCCGCCAATCGCATTCGCGAGGAAGTTGACCCCGAATGCAACATCATTATCGGTTCGACTTTTGACGATGCGCTGAGCGGATCTATGCGGGTGTCAGTTGTGGCGACGGGTATCGAAGCCGGTGCACAATTAAAGGCACTTGATGGCGGGCAGGTTATCAATATGGCATCTGAAGCGCCGGTTGAACTGCCGGAAGAAGCTCCAATGCCAACTCAAATGGAAGCCACTGCCGACTTAGCATCTGCTGCACCACTTGCCGATGAAGCGGCAATGGCCCCAATGGCGCCACAAGGTGAGAGCCTGCCATCTGCGCCTGCCGCTGATGAAGGCGAGTTGCCCGGCTTCTTAACCGGTCAGCAAGCTGAGAAGCCGATACGTCCGGCTATTTCTAAGCGCAAGCGGTCATTTATTGACCGGGTGTTTGGCAATAAGAAGCCGGCACCGCCGCAGCAAAGCCTTGAGCCAATCAAAGCTGAGCCGAAAATTGATGTGGCCAAAGCCGGAATGGAAGAACCCGCAACACCGGCGACGCCGTTGGAAATGGCAGAAATTCCTGTCACCCAACCGCCAATGCCGGAACAGCCTGCTGCGTCGATTGACGAGTTGGACGGCGCTCAAGACGCCCCGATGGAAATTGTCGCGCAAGCCGAAGCTCCGGCCATGACAGCCGAAGCCGAGCGCGCGCCGACAATGAAAATTCCAGAGGAAAGCCCAGAAGAAATTTCACAGGAAATTCCAATGGAATTGTCGGCACCCGCACCTTCACCGGAAGCCAAAGCTGAAGTGAAAATAGAGGTCAAAGCTGAAATTGAAGAGGCACCCAAAGCCGCTGCAACAGCCGAACCTTCTAAAGCGGCCAAACCGGCCAAAGCCGAAGCCCCTGCGGTTTCAGCGCCAAGCGTTGATGCGGTTGCCGTTCAGCCGGTTGTTCAGACCACGATGGATACAGGCCCAACCATGTCGAGCGGTTCGTTTGAGGGCGACCAGCTTGACATTCCGGCCTTCTTGCGTCGTTAAAAATACATAGGCGGTGCGGGTAACCGCGCCGCTTGTCATGGCTTTTGGCCATTTATACACGTCGGGCAGGCGCGCCTTATGCTTTCTCCATGCGCCTGCCCCATCATCTATCTGACCATTTTTTTCTTCACGAACTGACCCGTTCGCAAATAGCGACCCGTCACGCGCTGCCCAATCAGCCCGACCAACAGCAAATTGAGGCCTTACAGCTTTTGTGCCGAGAGGTATTGGAGCCGGTGCGCCGACACGTCAAAGTGCCGATTGTGCCGAGCAGTGGTTATCGTTCCCTCACGCTTAATCGTTTATTGGGCAGTCGCGATTCAAGTAGCCATTGTCGCGGCGAGGCGGTGGATTTTGAGGTTATGGGTGTGGCCAATATTCGCCTGGCGCATTGGATATCCGACAATCTTGAATTCGACCAATTAATTCTGGAATATCCACAGGCAGAAAATGGCAATGCCGGCTGGCTCCATGTGTCCTATAAAGCGCAGGGTAACCGCGCTCAGCGCCTCACGCGCCAGCATAATGGTTATCATTTCGGCCTGCCTCGTGTTCCCGAAAGGTTCTAAACGTAAGAAAACCGTAACAAAAAGCAATAATCTGTTATTTGTCGTGCGCCCGATGCTTTCGTAGAACAGGCTCATGAAAAGCCCAAATGGGATTTTGTGAGGGATATCTAAATGGCACCACCGCCCGCAAGCATTGCACAGATGACGGAACAGTTTACCGCTGCGCCGCTTTCTGCTTTGCCGCAAGCTGCGCGCCTCGGTGTTTGGCAAACGACGGTTGCCGGCGAGGCGACATTGAGCGGCATCGGTCTGCATTCGGGTCGTCAGGTTAATATCCGCCTGCTGCCCGCCGCTGCTGATACCGGCATTATTTTCCTTCGCACAGATATTGAAACCGAATCTGAGGCCATTATTCCCGCGCTGTGTGCCAGCGTTTGTGAAGTTACCTTGTCCTCAAAAATCGGCAATCGTTTCGGCCATGTGGTGGGAACGGTTGAGCATTTAATGGCGGCTTTTGCCGGTTTGCGTATCGACAATGCGATTGTTGAGATTGACGCGGCGGAAGTGCCGATTATGGATGGCAGTGCCAAGCCGTTCGTCGAATTGATTAACCGCGCCGGTATTCGCGAACTTTCTGTGTCGCGCCGCGTTGTGCGTGTTACCAAGCCGGTTCGGGTCGAAAATGGCGATGCATATTGCGAATTGCTGCCCGATAATGAGCGTGTGTTCGAGGCCGAGATTGATTTTGAAAGCGGTGCCATCGGGCGTCAGTCTTATTCACTGACCCTCGATAAGGACGGTTTTGATGTTGATGTCGTCAATGCCCGCACCTTCTGCATGGCGCAGCAAGTTGAAGATATGCACAAAGCCGGTCTGGCGCTTGGCGGTTCCATGGACAATGCGATTGTCGTCGATGGCGACAAAGTGCTGAACGAAGAGGGCTTGCGCTCAGCTGAAGAGTTTGTGCAGCACAAATTGCTTGATGCGATTGGCGATATTTATTTGATGGGCATGCCGCTTATCGGCCGTTATCGCGGTTATAAATCAGGCCACGCCCTGCACAATTCATTGTTGAACGCTTTGTTTGCTGATGAGGATTGCTTTGAGCTTGTCGATTTGGCTTCCGACGAAGCCGTTCTCGCTGCCGAATAATTCCAATTTTTGACAGTCTTTTTGTCTACCCGGTGCCAATCGGGCTGGCTTAGTGCCGTGTGATGCAGTAAAACTAGCACTCGGAAATAGACGGAATCACATGACAAAAATGACTTTAAAAATTCGATTTTCACTCAGCATGTTTGCCGCGCTGGCATTGTCAGCTTGTGGTGCCGGTACCAGCATTGAAAATGAATATGTCGAGCGGCCTGTCGAGACGATTTACAATAGCGCACATGAAGAATTGGCGCTGGGTAATTATATTCTGGCGACGCAAGAGTTTGACGAAGTGGAGCGCCAGCATCCGTATTCACTTTGGGCGCGTCGCGCCATGGTTATGGCTTCCTATACCTATTATTTGCAAAATAAATATGACGAGGCAATCGCTACGGCGCGTCGTTTTTTGGCGCTCTATCCGGGCAACAGTCAAGCGCCTTACGCCTACTATCTCACCGCCATGTCGCACTATGAGCGCATCTCAGATGTCGGTCGCGACCAGCGCACCACCGAGTTTGCCCGCTTGGCCTTGCAGGAAGTCATTCGCCGCTACCCTGATAGTGACTATGCGCGCGATGCCCGCCTGAAGCTGGATCTGACCGAGGACAATCTGGCCGGTAAGGAAATGAGCGTTGGCCGGTTTTATCTTGCGCGGCGTGAATATGCCGCCGCCGCCATTCGCTTTCGGCAAGTTATCGAAAGATATGGTCGCACCAGCCATGTGCCGGAAGCATTGCATCGCCTGACCGAGGTTTATGTGTCATTGGGAATACCAAGCGATGCACAAAACGCCGCCGCTGTATTGGGCTATAACTTCCCCGATAGTCCGTGGTATCGCGATAGCTACCGCATATTGCGCGAGCGCGATTTGAAGCCGGTTAAAGACCAGAAATCTTGGATAAGCCGCGCTATCGACAAGGTTCTGTAGGGTGGGCCGATGCTGGTATCGCTCTCCATTCGTGACATTGTATTAATCGACCGGCTGGACCTTGAATGGCAACCGCATCTCTGCACGTTGACCGGTGAGACCGGCGCCGGCAAATCTATTTTGCTTGATGCGCTTGGCTTGGCCACGGGTGCGCGTGGCGATGCCGGTTTGGTGCGTCAGGGGTGCGATCAAGGTAGCGTGACCGCGCTGTTTAATTTACCGCCATTGCATGAAGTCCAGCAGATTTTGAACCAGAACGGTCTAGATGAAAACGGGCCCGTTAGCGAGTTGATTTTGCGCCGCCAACAATCTGCCGATGGCCGCAGCCGCGCTTTTTGCAATGACCAACCGATTGGCGTCAATCTGCTCAAGCAAATTGGCAGCGCCTTGGTTGAAATTCACGGTCAAAATGAAAGTCAGGCGCTCACTGATGCCGCTACGCAGCGCAATTTACTCGATGGTTTTGCCGGTGTAACTGATGCGGTCGCCGCGCTGGCCAAACTTCATGCGGCGCAGCAGCAGGCACGCAATGCGTTGGCGGCCTATCGCGCTGAGCTGGCCAAAGCCAGCGCCGACACCGAGTTTCTCACCCATGCCATTGCGGAATTGCAGGAGTTGAATCCCAAGCCGGGCGAGGAAGTCGCTTTGGCTGATGAACGCACTTTGCTGATGAATGCCGAGAAGATTATCGGTGATTTGCGCGAAGCGGAGGGTTTTTTACAAGGCGAAGGCAGCGTCGAGAATGCACTGAACGGCGCTTTGAAGCGGCTGGAGAAAGCCGCACCCGACGCCGCAGGTGAACTTGATGAAGCAATCTCTGCCATAGACCGCGCGCTGATTGAGGCGGGTGAGGCGCGCATTGCAGTGTCCGATACCGCGATGCGCATCACAAATAATCCGGCGCGTCTCGAAGAGGTTGAGGGTCGCTTGTTTGCGATGCGGGCATTGGCGCGCAAACACGATACGAGCTGCGATGGCTTGCCCGATTTATTGACAGATATGGATGAGAAGCTGAGCGCCATTCATGGCGGCAATGACCGCATGGCCGAGCTTGAAGCTGCGGTGAAAGAAACCGATGCAGCCTATGTCAATGCAGCCATAGCCATTTCTGAGGCGCGCAAGGCGGCGGCGGGTCGGCTCGACGATATGGTCAATCAGGAGCTTGTGCCGCTCAAACTCGATGGTGGCAGGTTCACCACGCAAGTCGCAACAGGCGCGCCTGAGGATGGCGCGGCGCATGGGTTGGACAAAATCAGTTTCGTTGCCGCCACCAATCCGGGCATGGCGCCCGGCCCGATTGCAAAAATTGCGTCAGGGGGCGAATTGGCGCGCTTCATGTTGGCGCTTAAAGTTTCATTGGCCGCAGAAGGCCATGGCGGCACATTGATATTTGATGAGGTCGATGCCGGTGTCGGCGGTGCGGTGGCTGAGGCGGTTGGCACAAGGCTGAACCGCCTCGCGCAAAACGGGCAGGTTTTGGTGGTGACGCATAGCCCGCAAGTGGCGGCGCGCGGCAACCATCACTGGCGGGTCAGTAAAAGCGGGGCAAATGGCACGGTCAACACCAGCGTTGTGCCACTCGACGCGATGGCGCGACTGGAAGAAGTGGCGCGCATGTTATCGGGTGCCAGCATCACTGACGAGGCGAGGGCTGCGGCGCAACGCTTATTGGAGGTCGGGTGATGACGGCCAATATGCCGGTTGAGGCATTAAATGCGGCTGAAGCCAAGCAGGAGCTGGCGCGTTTGGCAGCCGAGATTGAAGCCCATGATGCCGCCTATTATCAAGACGATGCGCCTCTGGTTTCAGATGCTGATTACGATGCCCTGCGTCAGCGCAATGATGCGATCGAAGCGCGGTTTCCGGATTTAAAGCGTGGCGACAGTCCCAGCGAGCGTGTCGGTGCTACGCCGACAAGTGCTTTTGGTAAAATAGAACACGTCGTGCCGATGCTGTCGCTCGGCAATGCTTTTAATGAGGATGATGTGGTTGATTTCGATGGCCGCATTCGTCGCTTTCTTAATCTTGAGGCCGAGGCTGAATTGCGTTTTACCTCGGAGCCGAAGATTGATGGCCTGTCTGCCAGCTTGCGCTATGAGAACGGCGTGCTGGTGCAGGGCGCGACGCGCGGCGATGGGCGTGTGGGGGAAGACATTACCGCCAATCTTAAAACCCTGCCGGATATTCCTCACCGGCTTCCCGAGGGTGTGCCTGATATTGTCGAATTGCGCGGTGAGGTTTATATGAGCCATGCCGATTTTGACGCCCTGAATAAACGACAGGCGGAAAATGGCGGGAAGATTTTTGCCAATCCGCGCAATGCGGCGGCGGGCAGCTTACGCCAGCTTGATGTCGAGGTGACCAAGCAACGCCCATTGAGGTTTTTTGCCTATACATGGGGGCAGATGAGCGACATGCCGTCTGATACGCAAAGCGGCATGATGGCTTGCTTTGCCGATTGGGGTTTTAGCGTTAATCCGGCCTTTATGACGGTCGATAAGACGCAAGGCCTGCTGGCGCATTGGGCTGATATAGAGGCGCAGCGGGCGACCCTCGGTTATGATATTGATGGCATGGTTTATAAGGTTGACCGGCTCGATTATCAGCAGCGACTGGGTTTTGTGTCGCGCGCGCCGCGTTGGGCGATTGCCCATAAATTTCCGGCTGAGCAAGCGACCACCAAACTGAATGATATCGACATTCAGGTCGGGCGCACGGGCGCGCTGACGCCGGTTGCCAAGCTGGCGCCGGTAACCGTAGGTGGTGTGGTGGTCTCGAATGCGACGCTGCATAATGCTGATGAGATTGCCCGTAAGGATATCCGCGTCGGTGACATGGTGGTCATTCAACGCGCCGGTGATGTTATTCCGCAAGTCGTGCGCGTATTGGCAGAGCAACGCGATAGCCAAAGCCGCCCCTATGCGTTTCCAAATAAATGTCCGGCCTGCGGGTCGCCTGCGATGCGCGAAATCCGTGATGATGGTGAGGCCGATGTTGTGACGCGCTGCTCGGCGGGGCTTGGCTGTCCGGCGCAGGCGCGCGAGGGGCTGAAGCATTTTGTGTCCCGCGCGGCGCTGGATATTGAAGGGCTTGGGCAAAAGCAAATTGACGATTATTGGGAGCTTGGGCTTATTCGTAGTCCGCAGGATATTTTCAATTTGGAGGAGCGCTTTGCCGATAACCCGCCTGAAATTTGGCAATATACATCAGGTGCAAAAGATAAAATCGGCTCGCTGAAAGACAGCGCGCGTAAATTATTCAAGGCGATTGAGGCGCGCAAAACAGCTGATCTTGAGCGTTATATTTTTGCGCTTGGCATTCGCCATATTGGGGAAACGTCAGCGCGATTATTGGCGCGCCATTATATGTCGTTGCCCGCCATGATGCAGGCCGCGCAAGATATGGCGGCGGGTGATGAGGGTGCGCGCACTGAAATTGAAACGCTGGACGGTGTGGGCAAAGCCCTTGTTGATGCGTTGGTCGGTTTCTTTTCGTCGCAAGATAATTGCGCCGCCGTGTCGGCACTTATCGCGGCCGGCATTAAACCGACGCCGCCGCAAGCGGTCGCCACAGATACGGCGGTGGCCGGAAAGACCATCGTGTTTACCGGGACGCTGGAAAAAATGACACGCGCCGAGGCCAAAGCACGGGCTGAGGCGATGGGCGCGAAAGTTGTCGGCTCCGTCTCGGCCAAAACCGATATTCTGGTTGCGGGGCCGGGGGCGGGTTCGAAATTGACCAAAGCAGCGGAATTGGGTGTTGAGGTGTTGAGTGAAGACCAATGGGTCGAACTGGCAACGGCTTAACCCTATAGCGGCTTGCAGTTTTTCTTCAGCCAGCTTTGTGTGGCTTCATCTACCATCGGCCATAGGGTTTTTTGGACACGCTCATGATAGCCGTTCAGCCAATCAATATCATTGGCGCTCAATTGCCTTTTATCAATCAGACGGCGGTCAATCGGCGCTAGGGTCAACGGCTCAAATGCCATCATCGGGCGGTCGCCCGTCCCTCCTTTGCCGGAGGTTCTTTTCACTGCCGTGACATATTGCAGGTTCTCAATACGAATGCCGAACGCATTGGCTTTGTAATAACCCGGCTCATTGGAGACAATCATTCCCTCTTGCAAGGCCACTGTGCCGCCTTTTGATATGCGCTGCGGCCCTTCATGAACGGAAAGATAGCTGCCGACGCCGTGGCCTGTGCCGTGGTCGAAATCCAGACCGACTTCCCAAAGCGGCGCGCGCGCCAGCGTGTCGAGTTGCATGCCGTTTGTTCCGGCCGGAAAATGGGCCGTGGCCAGCGCAATGTGACCGCGTAATACGCGGGTAAAGGCATCCATCGCCCCGGCCGGCGGTTTGCCGCCCTCTACCAAAACAGTCCGCGTCACATCGGTTGTGCCTTGTTGATATTGCCCGCCACTATCAATCAGATAAAGGTCGCCTGCCTTAATGCGGCGATTGGTTTTCTCGGTCACGCGGTAATGCACAATCGCCCCATTTGGGCCGGTGCCGGAAATTGTATCAAAGCTCAAATCAAGCAGCTTGCCGGATGCGGCGCGGCAAGCTTCGGCCTGTTTGGCGGCGCATATTTCCGTCAGGCTACCTTTGGCAGCATGTTTATCGAACCATGCGAGAAAATTGCATAAAGCCGCGCCGTCCATTTTATGCGCGGCGATGCTGGCCTTAATCTCTGCCTTGTGCTTTGCGGCCTTGGGCAGGCCGCATGGGTCGGTGATGCGCACCAGATTGGCATCAACCATTTGCTCACCGAACCAAGCAGGTGTGTTGGTCGGGTCATAAGCGACGGTTTTGCCTTTCAAGGCTTTTAATTTTGCCAGCATGTCGCCTTGGCGTTGCAGGCGCAAGCCGCTGCCAATATGCGCGCGCGCAGCGGCGTCCACGCGGCTCTTTCTAATAAACCAGTCAAAGCTGCCATTTTTATGCAGCAAGCCGAAAGACAGCGCAAACGGCGTATGCGGCACGTCTTGGGCGCGAATATTCAATAGCCACGCAATATTTTCGGGCTGCGCGACCAACACCATATCGTGACCGGCTTTTTTCAGCTCGGCGGCAAGGGCTTTGCGCTTTTGCTCAGATGTGCGTCCGGCCAATCGCGTCGGCTGAATCACCACCGGCGTGTCGGGCAGTTCTGGCCGGTCGTGCCATTCAGCATCAAGCGGATTATCATCAACCAGCACCAAGCGCGCGCCTTTGGCGGCCAAGCGGTCACGATAAAACTTTACCGCGCTCTCGCTGTGCAGACGCGGGTCGAGGCCAATTTCCATGCCCTTTTTTGCGCTGTCCGCCAACCATTGCGACGGCGCGGTCTGCATCATATCGACAATTGAAAACAGCTTGGTGTCGGTCTGTTTGGGGGCTTGCAAAATATAGCGACCATCGACAAATAAAGCGGCTTTGCGCGCCAGCACAATCGCCGTGCCGGCGGAGCCGCCAAAACCTGAAATCCACTTCAATCGCTCATTGGCGGCAGGCACATATTCGCCCTGAAACTCATCCTCGCGCGGGATAATCATGCCGTCGAGTTTCATTTTGGCCAGCCGTGCGCGCAGGGCTTTGACCCGTGGCGCGACGTCTTTACTTGAATTGTCATTTTCGAAACTTTGAAACATGGGGTGTATTATTGCCTAAAGCACAGGCTCGTCCAAGCCCCGATAATAATTTTCCGTTCGACAATCAAATCCTCGGCGCGATAGCGCGCAATAACCTGACGCGCCTGTTCGTTCAATATGCCTGCAATAATCACGCGGCCGCCATGCGATAAATGCCGATTAAAGTCCCCGGCCAGTTGCCGCAAGGGGCCGGCCAATATATTGGCCACGATCAAATCAAAGCGGCGTGCCTGATAGTGCCGGTGTGCCATACCGACCGATGGAAAGCATGTGATATAGGGCGCGACTTTGTTAAGCCGCATATTATGGCGCGCCACACGAATGGCTTCGGGGTCAATATCGCTGGCCATAATTTGGCTACATCCGGTTTTGGCAGCGGCAATAGCCAACACCCCTGTGCCGCAGCCAATATCGGCAATATGGCGGGGTTTATGCCGCTTCAGATAATCGCTTAACAGCACAAGGCAGCCTTGCGTTGTGCCGTGATGACCCGAGCCAAACGCCGTCGCGGCCTGTATTTCAATGTTGCGCCAGCCGCCGCCGGGCGGTGCGTCATGTCGGCCATGCACATAAAAAGGCGGAACAATGACCGGCGGCAGGCCCTCTTGGCTTTCGGCCACCCAATCTTTGTTCGGCAGTTTTTCCAGTAAGGGTATGGCATCTGGAGGTAGGTTGAGCGCGCGCATATCGGGCGCCCTGATATTGGGATGAGTGTCAAAATACACCTCAAAGCGCGTGTCGTTATGGTCGGCTTTCTCAGTCGCCCAAACATGAGCGCCGAAATCCTCCAGCGCGGTTTCAGCCGCATCCGGTCGGGCGGTGGTGAAGCTCAATTTGTAAGTAATGGGTTTGGTTTGGGAGGGCATGACCTTCAGTGCTTTTCGACATATGAATCGAGCACTTTCTTAACACCGGCCTTCTCAAACGCTACGGTCAACTTGTTGCCTTCAATCGCCTCAATCCGCCCATAGCCGAATTTCTGATGGAAAATCCGCTCGCCGGGTTTATAAGCGCTGCTGCTCATTGACGAGACAACGGGTTCGGCGCGGGCGTTAATGGTTGGCGGCGCAGTCTGTTTATAGCCGCTGCGGTTGGCTTGCGCGCGCTGCCAGCCGGGGCTGTTATAGCTTGAGCCTGAAAAATCATTGTTGAAACGGCTTTGGTTGGAAAACCCACCGGCGGCGTGGTCGCTCTCGGCAACCTCAACATGTTTCTCCGGCAGTTCATCAATAAAGCGCGACGGCAGAGCAGAATTCCATTGGCCATGCGTGCGGCGATTGCCGGCAAAGGATATGGTCGCGCGTTTTTTGGCGCGGGTAATGCCGACATAGGCGAGGCGGCGTTCCTCCTCAAGGCCTTTTGTGCCGCTCTCATCGAGGCTGCGCTGGTGGGGAAACAGACCCTCTTCCCAGCCCGGCAAAAAGACGGTTTCAAACTCCAAGCCTTTGGCGGCGTGGAGGGTCATTACGGAGACCTTGTCTTCATGGTCATTATTGGCGGCTTCCATCACCAAAGAAATATGTTCCAGATAGCCGGTCAGCGTTTCAAACTCTTCCATTGAGCGGACGAGTTCCTTTAAATTGTCCAACTTGCCCGGCGCGTCGGGTGATTTATCGGCCTGCCACATGGCGGTATAGCCGCTTTCATCAAGCACCAATTCAGCCAATTCCGTGTGGGTCATGGTATCGACCAGCGAGCGCCAATGGTTGATGGCGCGCACAAAACCGGTCATCGAACGGCGCGCTGCCGGTTTCAGTTCTTCTGTGTCGATAATCTCTTCCGCCATGCGAAACAATGATTTGCTTTGCGCGCGCGCGGCGGTTTGCAGCGTCTGAATGGCGACATTGCCGAGGCCGCGACGGGGCTTATTGCAAATGCGTTCAAAAGCCAAATCATCATCAATTTGTGCAATCAGTCGGAAATAGGCATTCGCGTCGCGAATTTCAGCGCGCTCATAAAAGCGCGGGCCACCAATCACCCGATAGGGGATGCCCAATGAGATGAAGCGGTCTTCAAATTCGCGCATTTGGAAAGAGGCGCGCACCAGCACCGCCATTTCATTCAGCACTTGGCCGCCGCGTTGATGGGCTTCGATGTCATCGGCCGTCAGGCGGGCTTCTTCTTCGCCGTCCCATACGCCGCGCACTTTCACCGGCTCGCCATCCTCATTGCTGTCGGTCCAAAGCGTTTTGCCGAGGCGGGTTTCATTGGCCGCAATCAGTCCGGAGGCGGCGCCCAGAATATTCGGTGTTGAGCGATAATTGCGCTCCAGCCGAATGACCTTCGCGCCGTCAAAGTCCTTTTCAAAGCGCAGAATATTATCGACCTCAGCGCCGCGCCAGCCATAGATGGATTGGTCGTCATCTCCGACACAGCAAATATTATTATGGCCCTGCGCCAGCAGCCGCAGCCAGAGATATTGCACGGCATTCGTGTCTTGATACTCATCAACCAGAATATGTTTGAAACGTTGCTGATACTCCGATAGCACAGCCTCGTTTTCGCGAAACAGGCGGAGGCATTCGAGCAGCAAGTCACCGAAATCGGCGGCGTTCAGAATTTTCAACCGCTTTTGGTAATCGGCATAAAGTTTGCCGCCCAGCCCATTGGCAAAGAAACCGGCCTCGCCCTCAGGCACATTTTCAGGCAGCCAGCCGCGGTTTTTCCAGCGGTCGATAAGAATGGCCATTTGCCGCGCAGGCCAGCGTTTTTCGTCGATATTCTCGGCTTTTATCAACTGTTTCAGCAGGCGAATTTGGTCATCAGTATCGAGAATGGTGAAATCAGGCCGTAAATCGACCAATTCTGCATGAATCCGAAGGATTTTAGCCGAAAGCGAGTGGAATGTGCCGAGCCACGGCATGCCCTCCACGGTTTCGCCCAGCATTGCGCCGATGCGCTCTTTCATCTCGCGCGCTGCCTTATTGGTAAAAGTCACAGCTAGAATTTGGCTTGGCCAGGCCTGTTGCGTGGCGATTTTATAGGCGATGCGGGTTGTCAGCGCGCGGGTTTTGCCGGTTCCGGCTCCGGCCAGCAACAAAAGCGGCCCGTCTTCAGCCGTTACCGCCGCGCCTTGTTCTTCATTCAAACCGCCGAGCAGGGGCTCTAACCGACGGGCTTGTCCGGCCTGCGCGGCTTTTTGCGATATGCTGCCACCGGCCTGCGGGGCCGTCGGGGCAGGGGCGTCAGCGCCCAAATCGAACGGATCATTCTCCATCCACCTCACCTAATTTGATTCGTTGACTATAGCATCTCGTGCAATTCTGCCGAACCTATCTAGCCAATCTGTCGTGACATTGTTAGTGTCGCGGTTTCAGATAACAATAGGTCGTCATGCCGCGCTTTCCCTATCTATCGGTTATTTTCTTGCTGCTTTCGGCTGTCATGGCGGCGGTTATTACGCCCAATGCCGTGCGCGTGCTGCCCTCTATTGAGGCCATTGAAGCCGATTTATCGGCGCGTTTGTCGGTTGATGTGAAAATTGACGGTGCGGTGAGGCTGCGTTTTGTGCCGCGCCCGCAAATTATCATCAAGCAAGTAAGCTTTAGCGATAAACGTCGCGCCGCCGCGCGGTTTGCGGCCACCATGCCGCAACTGGTGATTGACCTCGATATTATTGAACTTGTGCAGCGCCGCTTTGTTGTCGATCAGGTGACGCTGATTGACGCTGATGTGCAGTTGCAATTGGCCGAACGCCCCGCCGCCCTTCTGACAGAATTGCATGGCATGTTGCTGCCTCGGGTCAACATGTTGGACAGCGATTTTCGCATTATCGGCCTCGACCCGTTGCGCCCGCAAGAAGTGACGCGGATTGCGGATGTTTCTGTCTCGCGCGCCGCGCAGCGGGTCGGCGGGCAAATGGAGATTATCGCGCAGAAAAAATTGCTCGGTGGGCAGACGGCACGATTGCGGTTAACCATTGGGTCGGGTGCAGTTGAGACACAAATCGGCGTCACCCTCGGTTTGGGTATCGACGAACAGTTAGGGTTTTCCGGTTTTCTGTCCGGTGATGCACAAAATTGGCGACTTGATGGCGAGGTCGAGCTGCTCTCCGGTAATTTGCTGATGAGCGCGGTCGAAGCGCGGCTGCCGGTGCGGGTTTTGACACCGGGGCGGCGAGTGCAATTATCCGGGCTCGTCAATGGGTCGGCCAGCGGTATCCGCGCCGACAGTATGGAAATTGAGACGCTGAATACGGTGTTTCGTTCCCGTCTGGCGCTTAATTGGCCAGGTATGGAGGGCGAAGTGCCCCTATTGAACGGGCGACTGTCCACCGGTGCGGTTAATCTGGACTTGTTGCGCTTTGATAATGCCGAGGTGGGCAGCGGCTTGCTGAATGATGTTTGGCGCAGCATTGCCCCCGATTTGGCCACATCCTTTGACATTGAAGCGACGCGCTTCGTCATTGGTGGCGAGACCGGCAGCGACTTGGCGACTGAAATCAATCAAAACGGCCCGCTTTTGAGTGTCGAAAGATTGAACATGAACCTGCCATTTAGGTCATCGCTTTTGGCGACCGGCACATTTGACGCAAGCCAAGATGCGCCGGTGTTTAACGGCAATTTCTCAACCCGCTCCTCTGACGCTTTGGCACTGCTTTTATGGCTTGGCAATCAGAACAATATCGACATCTCTCCCTTTGCCGAAGCGGTCGATGAGGGCACGTTGCAACGCGCATCAATGGTAGGCGATGTGCTGTTTGACGAAAACGGTTTAGCCCTTAAAGGGCTCGCCGGTCGGCTTGGCGATGACTATTTCTCAGCCGATATTAACCTGCTGGATATCATGGCGTGGCGCGGCGATGTTTTGTTTGGCATCAGCCGTCTCGATTTGGCCGATTGGGGCATTTTGGAAACCGCGACTGCCGGACGCGAAAGCGGCATTGTCGGCATATTACCGCAGCTTGACCGCTTATTGGCGTCGGTCTTATCGGCCGCTGATGAAAACCGAAATATCGATTTCGACATTCAAATCGGCCGGGTATTTGCCGGTGCTCAGCTCATCGGGCCACTAAAAGCCAAGGGCGTGCTGGCAGACCAGCAAGTGCAAATTCAAAACCTGCATCTTGCCAATTTCGTCAATGCTGATGTGACGCTTAACGGCGCGTTGACCTATGATGCTGCGCCGTCGCATGGCGCGTTGTCGCTGACCATTCGGGCCGATGACGCAAAGTGGGCGCATGCGCCTGTCGTGTCGCGTTTCGGGCCTTTGGATTTTAACGCTGCGGTGGCCGCCAACATGCAACTCGACATTGAGTTAACCGCCCCGGGGTCGCCCGACTGGCCGAAGGTTATTTATCGCGGTAATGGCGCTTTTGGCGGCTCATCGACCGCCTTATCGGTCACCACGCCATCGCGCTCGCTGGCATTTGTCGAGGCGGGAACGGACATTAAACTGTCTTTGGACGGCGGGGCCAATGGGCTGGCGGCATTGTTTTTCTTGCCGCCTGTCTATCGCGCGTCAGATGAGGCGGCCATGCAGCTTGAATTGAACGCGTTGGGCACTGAGTTGTTTTCTGTCACCGCCAATGTGGCGCTGGCTGAGGACGCTATGGCCCTGAATGGCACTTTGCGCGGTGCGGCGGGCGGTAAATTATTATCCGGCGCACTGGAATTTAATTTCGCGCATTTCTTGCCACTTCTGGACGCCGATACATCATCGGAGCGGATAGCCGCCAGCGGTGAGATGCAACTTAATGCGGCGGGCAATAACTTTGGATTTTCCGGCCTTAATCTAACGCTTGGCGGGGGACAGATATCGGGTGAAGGCGTTTTGCAAACAGGCGAAAGCCTGCCGCGCTTAAATGCGAATTTAGCTGCTCAGAATGTTGATTTTGGTTGGATACTGCCCGGGCGTAGCGACGATGGTTGGCGTGACGGGCCGATAAGGTGGTCTGTGTTGGGCCGCAGCAATGCCGATATTCAATTATCGGCGGTCGGCTCGCGTTTTGGTGGCGTTGTGCTGAACAGTCTGAGCGGTCGCCTGAAGTTGATCGAGGGTGTGTTGGAAGCCCCCGATTTGGCACTTGAGCTTTTGGGCGGCTCAATGTCGGCCAGCCTATTGGCGGAGGGCGGTTTGCTGTCGCCGCGCTTCGGCCTTGATGCTGAGTTTGCGGGTCTGAACCCCGATACAATTCTATTGCAGCAATATGGCAATCGGCTAATCGATGCGGCACTGTCGGGGACGCTGAGATTGGAAGGGCGCGGCTCTTCCCCGCGCGCCATGATGGCGTCTTTGGGCGGCGAGATAAATTATGAAATCGCGCCGGGCGAGTTGATCTTTTTCGATGCTGTGGGTTTCACAGATAAAGTTCTGGAGCCGAACCATGTCGGCGCGGCGACGCCTTTGCTGGCTGACTTTATGGAGCGCAAAGAACTGACTTTCGCGCGCGGTCTCGGTTTGGCGCAATTACGCAATGGCGTTATTGAACCGGCAAGCACGGAATTTGTTTTTGCCAATGGCCAGAATGAGGCGCGGCTATCGGCGGTGGTCGATTTGGTTGACCTGCTGATAGATGCTGAGATGAAGCTTTATCCGATTGACCGTCAGCGCCCGATTATTTGGCAGCTCACCGGTGGACTTGCCGCCCCCGATATTAAGGCTGATGCCACGGCTTTCGATGTTATCGGTTCTGCACCCAGTGCAGCACCGCCACCCGCAGAGTAGAGGACAGGCTGGCCTCGCGCGCTTCAGCGTCTAACTGTCGAATAAGGTCGGGCACGCTTTGCCCGTTCTCGGCCGCCATGTTTCTCAGCGCATCCCAAAAAGCCGGTTCCAACGACACGCTGGTGGCGTGACCGGCAATGGTGATGGAGCGTTTTTCGGGCTTCATAGTGTTTGCCGCAGGGCGCTATTTCGGCGCAATCATGTCTTCCGGACGCACAATAGTGTCGAATTCTTCCTCGGTCACGAAACCGCCTTTAACCGCTTCTTCGCGCAAGGTCGTGCCGTTTTTATGCGCCGTTTTGGCAACCAAAGTGGCGTTATCATAGCCGATGGTCGGCGCCAGAGCTGTTACCAGCATGAGCGAGCGTTCCATCAGCGCGGCGATATTGTCCTCATTGGCCTTGATGCCGACCACGCAATTATCCGAGAAGCTGACGGCAGCATCACCCAATAGGCGAATGGATTGCAGCACATTGGCGGCAATCACCGGCTTATAAACATTCAATTCAAAATGCCCCTGTGATCCGGCAAATGAGACCGCCGTATTATTGCCCATCACTTGCGCGCAGACCATGGTCAGCGCCTCGCATTGTGTCGGGTTCACTTTGCCCGGCATAATCGAGGACCCCGGCTCGTTTTCGGGCAGGCTCAACTCACCCAGACCTGAGCGCGGGCCGGAGCCAAGCAAGCGAATATCATTGGCGATTTTAAACAGTGATACGGCGGCTTCATTCAACGCGCCATGCGCTTCAACCATCGCATCATGTGTGGCCAGCGCCTCAAATTTATTCGGCGCGGTGACGAAAGGCAGCTTGGTGTAGGCTGCGACTTCATCGGCAAATTTTTCAGCAAAACCGATTTTCGCATTAATACCGGTGCCGACCGCCGTGCCGCCTTGTGCCAATTCATAGAGCTTCGGCAATACGGCTTCGACGCGCGCCATGGCGTTTTTCACCATGGCAACATAGCCGGAAAATTCCTGTCCCAAAGTCAGCGGCGTCGCATCTTGCGTATGCGTGCGGCCGATTTTAATGATGTCCTTAAATGCCTCAGCCTTATCATTCAGCGCATTGTGAAGCTGCTGCAAAGACGGCACCAGCATATGCACAATCTCCTCCGCCGCTGCAATGTGCATGGCAGTCGGAAAAGTGTCATTGGAGGACTGGCTGCGATTGCAGTGGTCATTAGGATGCACCGGCTCTTTTGAGCCCATTGCGCCGCCAAGCATTTCAATCGCGCGATTGGAAATCACTTCATTGGAATTCATGTTTGATTGCGTGCCTGAGCCGGTTTGCCAGACAACAAGTGGGAAGTGGTCATTAAGCTTGCCTTCAGCCACTTCACTGGCGGCCAGCACAATCGCATCACCAATTTCCTTTTCCAGATTATCCAGCTTCATATTGGCTTGGGCGGCTGACATTTTGACAATACCCAGCGCGCGCACCAATGGCAGCGGCATGGTTTCCGTGCCGATTTTAAAATTACCAAGTGAACGCTGTGTCTGCGCCCCCCAATATTTTTCTGAGGGCACTTCAAGCGGGCCAAAGCTATCGGTTTCGGTGCGCGTATCGGCCATTTTTCAATCTCCAATGGAATGTAAATCTGTAAGCGGTCTAGCATGCCGACTGCGTGCCGCCAATATATCGGCGGCAGTGAGGCGTTGAAAACTATTTATTGCGGAAACTGTCGAGGCTGACGACTTCGCCTTTTTTCTCGTCCGATTTCGCATCAAGCGCGTCTGATTGTTCTTCTTCAGCCGATAAAATAGCATCGACCATGGCGTCCTGTTCGGCCAATGCGGCGAAATCAATATCCGGTGCATCGACGTCAAACATCAGACCAAAAGCGACCGAGGGGTCGTAAAATTTGCTCATGGCGGCAAACGGCACGGTCAGGCGTTCGGGCGTATCATTGAAGCTCAACGTCACATGAAACGCCTCTTCTTCGATCTCCAAATCCTCATATTGATTTTGCAGCACAATGGTAATTTCTTCCGGATGTTGCGCGCGCAATTTATCGGAAATCACCACGCCGTCGGCATGGGTAAAATAGGTGATGTAAAAATGATGCCCACCGGCGAGACCTTCGCTTTCGGCCTCGCGCATGACACTGCGAACCATACCCAGCAGCGCGGCCTGCGCGCGGTCTGCATATTTATAAATGTCGTCGGATGTGTCGCTGATATCTGTCATTGTTTCTGCCTGTAAGCCGCGGGGGCATTAAAAAAGTGGAAGGCTTCTGTTGCCAGGTGCCTTCCGAACCCCGCCATCACCTGCGAAGGCAATGGACTTGAATTGAAGTCGTGTGACTGCTTACGCAGCGACAGCTACTTCCGCATAGTTGTCATTTGCAACTACTAAAATGGCCCGATAACGATGGTACCATGCCGAGCGACGGAAACATCCTTTACGCCCTCGTC
>JAKMDW010000088.1 GCA_022426245.1 Alphaproteobacteria bacterium
CCCAATTGCCGCGTTTCAATGACATGGTTGATGCCGTCGCGCCGCTTTTGCCGATGGAGGCGAAAGTGGAAATCTTTGATTATTTGCAGGCGATTGCGACGTCCGACGGGCAATTATCACCCGACGAACGTCACTTTATTCATCATATAGAAATGAGGTTTGGCCTCGATAAGCTAAAGGAATAGAGACCTATTGGTCTTTTTGAGGCTTGATAAGAAATTTCTCGCCGGTCTTTTTCGGCATATAGCGTGCAATATTGGCTGGATCGATGGCCTCGGACAAGCTCAATGTGTCAGTAATATTGCTTGAAAAAGTCGTCTTAATCTCATTAGCGACGCGGGCTTGCAGTTCGCCCATTTTTTCCATACCGATTTTTTGCAGGAATGGGGTCAGTAGCCAACCGCCGACACCCCAATGCATGCCATAGCTTTGCCCCAGCGTCACCGGGCCTTGCGCCAAACGGCCATAAATATAAACCTGCTTGTGCTGGTCTGAACCATAAGTATTAAGACCCGATGCATTGCGGCTCAATGCGCGTTCCATGGAAGCCAAAAGCGTATCGGCCATGTCGCCTGCGCCGATGGCGTCAAACGCCAAAGTGGCACCGGTTTCAGCCATAGCGTCAACAAGCTGTTCTTTGAAGTCATCATCATTTGAGTTAATGACAAATTTGGCTCCCAAATCCTTCAGAATTTTTGCCTGCTCGTCAGAGCGAATAATGCAAACAAGGTCGATACTTTCTTGCAGACATAGCTTCAGCACCATTTGCCCAAGATTGGAGGCAGCTGCAGTATGCACCATTGCTTTATGGCCTTCCGCTTTCAGCGTTTCCACAAAACCTAGAGCGGTCAGCGGATTTACGTAAGACGAGGCGGCCTCTTCGGCACTGGTATCGTCTTTATGCGGCAGGCACATAAAGGCAGGTGCTTTAACAAATTGCTGATAGCACTGGCCGGTCACCAGAGAAACAAGCTTGCCCTCAAGATGTTTGGCATTGGTACCGGCAACAATAACGCGACCCGATCCTTCATTTCCGACAGGTAGGGTTTGGTCGAGACGCGCCCGCATGGCGTCAACAAATTGCGGTGGCACGGGGGCGACCATTTTTTGTTCATTGGCGTCTGTCACCAGCTTGCCGTTTGAATAATCGGCAAAGCCCAAAAGCGGGAACATATCTGATGGGTTGATCGGCGCTGCCTCCATTTCAACAACAACTTCGTCATCATTCGGGGTTGGCATGTCATTGTTAACAATCGACAGTATCAGTTCGCCATCGGATGTTGCCGTTGATACGATTTGGCGGTTTCCACTCATTTTTCTCTCCTCATGAAAAACGTTAAGGGCGCATGCCGGTTAAATAAGGACCGGGTGTCTCTGTTTGCATAGCAGCGACGGCAAGGTGTAGCCAGCTTATTAATTTCGGGCGCGTTTCGCGCGGGTCAATAATCTCATGCACGGACAGGCCTTCAGCGCGCGGGAAGGGCGACTGGCTGGCCGCCAACATATCTTCCAATTCCTTCTGCCGCGCGGCAGGGTCCTCCGCGGCGGCAATCTCGCGAGCAAAAGCCACGGCCACACCGCCTTCAACCGGCAAGGCGCCGCTAGCGGCACTTGGCCAAGACAGAACATAGCCATCAGGGCCAAAATGCGCTTGGGCAGCGACGCCAAAGGCTTTCAAAACTTGTACGCTAGCCCAGGGCACACGGCTTTGCAGCACGGCAGATATGGCAGCCGTGCCGTGCCGGATTGTGCCTGCTTTTTCGCTATCGGGGCCAATCATAAAACCCGGCTCATCAACAAAGCTGACAATCGGTAAGTGGAAGCTGTTACAAAAATCGACGAAACGGCGGAGTTTTTGAGCGGCGGCGGCGGTCATGGCACCGGCATAATACATGCAGTCATTGCCGATAATGCCAACGCTTTCGCCATCGAGGCGCGCCAAACCGGTGATCAGGCTGGGGCCATATTTGCGTGACATCTCAAAGAAACTGGAGCCGCCATCTTGCTGATCAACCACGGCATCAATGATTTTACGCATTTGAAAAGGCTGGCGGCGATTGGTCGGCACAATGTCGGCCAGCATATCCTCGCAGCGATCGGCCTTGTCTTGGCTCGTCAATTTTTCAGGATAGGCCCAAGCATTATCAGGCAGGAATGACAGGAACCGGCGAATTTGCGACAGTGCGTCGCCTTCATCTTCTGCCAAATTATCAATCGCACCTGAAGCCAAATGCACTTGCGGGCCGCCTAGCTCCTCTTTGGTCATGTCATGGCCGAGCGCCCGCTTGACGACTTGCGGGCCAGCAATCAACACGGCAGCGTTTTGGGTCATCACGGTAAAATGCGAAGCGACAAGTCGCGCCGCGGGAAGTCCCGCAACTGGGCCAAGCGCAGCCGAAGCAACCGGCACGGCGGACAGGGTTTCGGCCAAAGGCACAAAACGCGACTCGTTAAACACCGGATCACCTAGAGGCCGACGGTCTTTTTCCTTGTTGGTACCGCCAACAGAACCGCCACCGCCCTCATGTAGGCGAATGAGCGGCAGTTTATATTGCAGCGCTAGACGCTCAGTATAAACGCTTTTGCGCAATCCCGCCGGATTGGGCGAGCCTCCGCGCACTGTAAAGTCTTCGCCGCCGACAATCACTTTGCGGCCATCAAGCCGGCCGAAGCCAAGAATAAAATTAGCCGGTTGGAAGTCGCTCAGCTTGCCTTTGTCATTATAGTCGGGCACCCCTGCGCCCTCACCGATCTCGTCAAAACTGTTTTTATCGAGCAGCGCGTCTATGCGCTCGCGAATGGTCAGTCGTCCTTTTTCGTGATGAGCTTTAATCGCGTCTTTTCCGCCTTGCTGTTTAGCAAGTTTGCGGCGCTGCTTAATCTCGTCAATCTCACTGTCCCAATTCATCGACTACTCCAGAGTTGCGATAAGCTGACCCTCGGCAATCATATCGCCCTCGGCAATGTGCAGTTGCATAAGCTTTCCCGCCTTTGGGGCAATCACTGGAATTTCCATTTTCATGGATTCCAATATGACAATGACATCATCTGCAGCCATAATGGCTCCGGTTTCGGCAATGATTTTCCAAACACTGCCAGCAATCTCGCTTTTAACCTGCATGAATTCCTCCGCCGTAGAGCCTAGCCAATCCGCGGCCTGCAAGGCAAGCCCGCTTTGGTTGCAAAAATAGTGCCCATCTATAAGCTGGCGGTCGTTGGAGGAGGCGTTATGTCCGAGAATAGTCCTGACCCGAAACCGGTTGATAGCCGGATGGTTTTTATCGCCGTGGCCCTTATCGCTTTGGTTTGGGTTTGCGTTTTCATTATTTTGCCC
>JAKMDW010000100.1 GCA_022426245.1 Alphaproteobacteria bacterium
TAAAGCGTATCTTGAGGGTTGTCGCTCATTTGACCCCTTCCGTGTTACGGATCAAGCGTTCCATCTGGTCGCGTTCGGTCTGTTTATAGCCCGTGTCCGCCTCACTGTCTTGCACTTCCTCAACTAAATTTTCCAGTTCTTCGCGCGCGACATTTTGCAGCGCGCGCGCTCCTGCTTTTTGCAGTGCTTCACCGCCTTGCTCGGTAAGGGTTTCGCCAATATTGGCGACGCTAAGTGGCAGGCGGTCAAGCGGCACAATGGCCACGAAAGCTTTGGTGCCGGTTTGCAGCACTGGGCGCAATCGCGCCTCGGTAATAAAGGCGGGGTGGTCCTTTTCAGGGATCACTGCCGAAACGCCGAAATAGGCCATGCAGACAATAAAAAACCCGCGCAACGCGCCAAAGCCGACACCCAATGTGCGGTCAAGCGCGCCAAGTCCGGTGCCTTTAATTGATGAGGCAATAAAGCTGCTGCCGATAGAGAAAACAACCAGCGTCACCAAAAAGACGATGAGCATGGCGCCGCCGGTGACCGCCCAATCAAGGGTGACATAGCTGGCCAGAAAGGGTTTTAGAGAGGGGCCTAAAAATATCGCGGCATAGCCTGAGATAATCCAGCCGGTAATCGATAAAACTTCTTTGGTGAAACCGCGCATAAGTGATAGCGCGGCCGAAACCAGCAAAATAGCGACAATAATATAGTCGAGCGCAGACATGCGTCCTGCCTATCATGAGTCGGGTCGGTTAAGCTGTGCCTTAATCGACGGTTGCGGCGACGCCCAGTGCTGCAATCAGGCCAGCCAGGTCGTCAATTTCACGCAAAACAACGCCTTTCGCCACCTCGCCCTTGCCGGGCTTGGGCGCATAAGCGGATTTGAATCCGAGTTTTTCGGCTTCTTTCAGACGGACATTATTTTGCGCCACCGGCCGCACTGCGCCCGACAGGCTCACCTCGCCATAAACAATCGTATCGCGGGCAATCGGCTTGCCGCTCAGCGATGAGATAAGCGCCGCGGCGACAGCGAGGTCGGCGGCAGGTTCGTTAATGCGTAGCCCCCCGGCGACGTTCAAAAACACATCGCGTCCGGCAAATGACATGCCGCAGCGTGCTTCCAACACAGCCAGCACCATAGACAGTCGATTGGCATCCCAGCCGACAACAGCGCGGCGCGGTGTCGCCAAAGATGACGGAGCAGCCAGCGCTTGAATTTCAACCAATACGGGGCGCGTTCCCTCAATGCCGGCGAACACGGCCGCGCCCGGCACATCGGCTTCGCGGCCTTCCAGAAATAGCGCCGACGGGTTTTGCACTTCCATCAAACCGGCACCCTGCATTTCAAACACGCCCATTTCATGCGCCGGCCCGAAGCGGTTTTTAATGGCCCGCAAAATGCGGAACTGGTCGCCACGGTCGCCTTCAAAATAAACCACCGTATCGACCATATGCTCCAATACACGCGGGCCGGCAATCTGGCCGTCTTTGGTGACATGCCCGACAAGCACCAGTGGCGCGTCGCTGTTTTTGGCAAAGTGAATAAGCTCTTGGCTGGCAACGCGCACTTGGCTGACCGTGCCGGGCGCCGCTTCAATGGCGGGCGACCACATGGTCTGAATGGAATCAATGACCACCAGCGCAATATCCCCGACTTTTTCCAGCGTCTTGATAATATCCGCGACATTGGTTTCTGCTGCCAATTCGACATTGGCGTCTGACAAGCCGAGGCGAGAGGCGCGCATGCGAAGCTGCGCCAGCGCTTCCTCGCCGGAAACATAAATGACTTTGCCGCCTGATTTGCTCACCGCCGCGGCTGCTTGCAAAAGCAGGGTTGATTTGCCGATGCCCGGGTCGCCGCCGATAAGCGTTGCAGAGCCCGGCACTAAGCCGCCGCCTAAGACACGGTCAAATTCGCCTATGCCTGATGTGCGTCTCTCAGGCTCTTTATCATTGCCGGCGAGGGGGGCAAGCTCGACGCTTTTGCCTTTGGTTTTTTTCGCCCCGCGCCCGATTGGCGGGGCGGCGCTTCCGGCCAGTTCAGAGATTGTATTCCATTGCCCGCAACCCTCGCATTTGCCCGACCATTTGGTCGAAACATTGCCGCATTGATTGCACACATATTCGCTGACGGCGCGGGCCATTAGACGGCCTCTATTGTATTGGGGGCTGTATCGAGTTTCTGACCCTCAACCTCAATCGGCCCATGCGCCAACCCGTTGATAAATTGATTGAGGAACGGGTCGTCTGACCCTTCAAGCTCCTCGGTTGTGCCTTGCCAGATAATCTCGCCCTTATAAAGCAGCGCGGTTTTATCGGCGATCGCGCGCACACTGGTCATATCATGGGTGATGGTGACAGTGGTCGAGCCAAGCTCCTGCACACAATTTCGAATAAGGTGATTGATAACATCGGTCATAATCGGGTCGAGGCCGGTGGTCGGTTCGTCGAAGAAGATAATTTCCGGTTTTGAGGCAATGGCACGGGCCAGCCCGACGCGCTTATGCATGCCACCCGACAGAGCGGCAGGCGAGAGGTCAAGCAATTCGGGGCCAAGCTCAACGCGCTTCAGCGCATCAACGGCCAAATCTCGTGCATCGCTCTCGCCCATGCCATCATTTTGAATGGCGCGAAAAGCGACGTTTTTCCAAACCGGCAGGCTGTCAAACAGCGCCCCGTTTTGAAACAACATGCCGACTTGGTGGTCAATATCGGCACGGCCCCGGCGCGCCAGCCCAATGGTTTCACGCCCGTCAATTTTAATGGAGCCGCGATCGGGGGTCAAAAGCCCTAAAATGGATTTCAACATGACGGATTTGCCGCTGCCTGAGCCGCCAATCACGACCAGCGATTGTCCGGTTTCGACCTGCAAATTGACGCCGCGCAACACGTCCTTCGTGCCGAAGCTTTTGTGAACATCGGTGAGGGCTATCTTTGCGGTCATGCGGAGAACAGCAATGCCGTCATTAGATAATTGGCAGCAAGAATAAGGATAGAGGCCGAGACCACGGCATTGGTGGTGGCGCGTCCGACGCCCTGCGCGCCGCCTTTGGAATAATAGCCATTATAGCAACCCATCATGGCGATGATGAAGCCGAACACGGCTGCTTTAATCAGGCCGGATGTGACGTCATCAACGGTCAGAAAGTTAATTGTGCGCTGCACATAAATCGCGGCGTTGAAGCCGAAGGATTGGGTGCCAACCACAAAGCCGCCGAAAATACCGATGATATCAGCGACCAGTGCCAATACCGGCATGCAAATTGTGGCCGCGATAACGCGCGGCGCGACCAGATATTTATGCGGGTTGGTGGAGAGCGTTGTCAGCGCGTCAATTTGTTCGGTCACGCGCATCGTGCCAATCTCGGCTGCTATCGCGGCGGACACCCGACCGGCGACCATCAGGCCGCCCAATACGGGCCCAAGCTCACGGGTAATGCCCAGTGCAACAATGCTTGAGACTATCGCCTCGGAATTAAATTGATTACCGCCATAATAAATCTGAATGGCCAGCGCGCCGCCGGTAAAGAAAGAGGTGAGGGCGACGACAGGCAGCGAGAAATAACCAATGCGGATAATTTGCTGTCCGATAATGCGGAAATAAATCGGTGGGCGCAGCATGGCGGCCAATGTTTGCCCGACAAACACAGACAGACGACCGCTTTGCGCGAAAAAGGCGAGGAAAAACGCCCCAATAGTTGCCAGAAAAGTCACATGTCTCTCCGCTTAAGTTTTCGCTTCAGGTCCCGCTTCTTATTTGTAAAGGCGATTATAGCGGTTGCCGAGCGATGTGAGAAGCTCATAAGAGATGGTATTACCCTGATGCGCCAATCGGTCAATCGGGTTGTCATGACCAAATATCTCGAGCATATCTCCGGTTTGCGGCATTTGCGCCAGATGCGTCAGATCCACCGCCAGGCTGTCCATCGATACCCGCCCGACGAGAGAGACCGGTTGTCCGGCAATGGTAAAGCGCATCGGTGAGGGGGATTGATTGCCGAAATGACGCGACAGCCCGTCACCATAGCCGAGGCTGGCAATGCCAATGGTCATCTCACCGGCGGCCGTGAAGGTGGCGCCATAGCCAATTGTGTCACCGGCTGAAAGATGGCGCATTTGCAAAAGCGGTGCGCGCAAGCTGGCAATCGGTTGCAGTGCGCCTTCCTCGCGCCCGGTGGCCGAGCAGCCATAAAGCATGGTGCCGGTGCGTATCATGTCAAAATGATAATCCGGCCCGAGCATGGTGCCGCCTGAATTGGCCAGCGATGCAGGCGCGTCGGGCAGCACGGCCAGCGCATTGCGAAACCGTTCCAATTGCGCCGCATTCATGGGGTTTTTCGGGTCGTCAGCGCAAGCCAAATGACTGGCAATCAAACACAGTTCCCAGCCATCGAAAATATCCGGTGTTGCCATCAGTTCGGCAATATCGATTTCGCCAAAGCCCAATCGGTTGAAGCCGCTATCGACAAACAAACAGGCAGGCAGCGATTCATTGGCGCGGCAATGGCTCTGCCAAGCTTCAATTTGCGCGCGGCTTATCAGACAGGGGCGCAGATTATGAGCCGCGAATTGGTCAGCCGTGCCCTGCGGCACGCCGTTTAAAACATAAATCACCGCTTGCGGCAGCAGCGCGCGCAGCGTGATGCCTTCATTTAGTTGCGCGACCCAAAAAGTGCTGCATCCGGCTTTTGACAGGGCAGGGGCGATATGCGCCATACCTAGGCCATAGCCATCAGCTTTCACCACGGCACTGGTTTCAGCACGGCCGGCATTTTTCTGCATGGTTTTGTAATTGGCCGCCAGCGCTGCCAAATCAACGGTCAATTCAGCCTGATCAGAAGTTGGCATATCAGTCGAACCGTTCCGGCAATTGGTCTTCCTCTTGCAAATCGGTGAAGCGCGTGAAGCGGTCTTCAAAGGCCATTTTCGCTGTGCCGGTCGGGCCATGGCGGTTTTTGCCGACAATCACCTCGGCTGTGCCATCCACGGCCGCCATACGCTCTTGCCAAGCGAGGAAATCCTCGGTGCCTTCTTGCGGCATTTCGCGCGCCAGATAATAGGGCTCGCGATAAACGAACATGACAATATCAGCGTCTTGCTCAATCGAACCGGATTCGCGTAAGTCAGAAAGTTGCGGGCGCTTATCATCGCGCTGTTCAACTTGGCGCGAGAGCTGTGCCAATGCCAGCACCGGCACATCAAGCTCTTTCGCCAACGCTTTCAGCCCTTGGGTGATTTCGCTGACCTCTTGCACACGGCCTTCGCGACCGCTAGAGGCGCGCACCAATTGCAGATAATCGACAACAATCAAGCCCAGCCCGTGCTGGCGCTTCAGGCGTCGCGCCCGTGCGGCCAGTGTCGAGATAGCAATCGCGCCCGTATGGTCAATAAATAGCGGCGCGTCTTGCAGGTCGCGCGCGGCGCTTACCAAGCGGCCATATTCTTCCTCATGAATATCGCCCTTGCGGATATTGGAAGAGGAAACACCGGCTTGCTCGGCCAACATACGTGTGGCCAATTGTTCAGCCGCCATTTCCAGAGAGAAGAAGCCGACAACGCCGCCATCTTTAACTTCCACCGAGCCGTCAGGGCGGGTTTCAACATTGCCGCTTTGACGGGCTTTCATGTAATTATGCGCGATATTAAAGGCGATATTGGTCGCCAGCGCGGTTTTGCCCATAGCGGGACGACCCGCGAGAATGAGCAAATCACTTTCTTGCAGACCGCCAAGCAATTCATCCAGCCCTTTAAAGCCGCTGGAAATGCCGGATAAATTACCGTCGCGCTGATAGGCTTTCTCGGCCATCTCAATCGCGCCGGTCAGCGAGGTGTCAAAGGTCATGAAACCGGAATTATGCGCGCCTTTTTCGGCGATATTGTAGAGCGCCTGTTCAGCCTTATCGATTTGATTATCCGGCTTGTCGTCAATATCGGCATCAAACGCATCGCCAATCATTTCTTGCCCGACAACAATCAGCTGGCGGCGAATGGCAAGGTCGTAAATCGTTTGACCATATTGTTTGGCGTTGGCGATGGTCGTCGCATTGCTGGCGAGGCGGGCGAGATAGCCGACACCGCCCAGTGCGACCAGCCCCTCATCCATTTCCAAATAGGTTTTAAGCGTTACCGGAGAAGCCAGATTGCCATTGCCGACGAGCTTGCTGATGGCTTCAAAAATACGTTGATGAACCGGATCATGAAAATAGGCGGGCTTCAAAAATTCAGCCACTTGGTCCAGCGCATCATTGTTAATCAGCAGCGCGCCCAATAGGCCTTGTTCCGCTTCAATATTATGCGGCACTTGCCGGAAATCCGGCGTTTGTGGCTCAATGGCGGCGTTAATCGGTGTTACGGGTGCATCTGACATGCGAGGAGATTAGACAAGCTGTGACGCAGTGGCGACACAAAAAAACAGGCCCCGCAAATTTTTTTTCGCGGGGCCTGTGAACTTCGGGGAAAAGTCAGAATTATTCTTCTGTCTCTTCCTTATCGTCGCTTGACTCTTCTTCAGTTTCTGCCTCAGTCGCTTCTTCTGCGACTGCTTCTTCTGCTTCCTCAACAGGCGCTTCAGCCGCTTCCTCAGCAGGTGCATCTTCTGAAGCTTCTGCGTCGTCAAGGCTGACTTCCACGCCATCGTCAAAGACTTCTTCAACGGCGATTGTGTCTTCCTCATCGGCTTGCTCGGCAGTCACATCT
The DNA here is from genome assembly GCA_022426245.1 of Alphaproteobacteria bacterium. Classification (GTDB taxonomy): domain Bacteria; phylum Pseudomonadota; class Alphaproteobacteria; order RS24; family RS24; genus UBA8337. The sequence continues at coordinate 6,688 of JAKMDW010000100.1, forward strand.
TCACCGGCGGCTTGGCGCTCGGCTTCTTCTTCCGTGCGCGCCACATTGACGGTTACGGTTGATGTTACCTCCGGATGCAAGACGACATTGACGTCGTGCAGGCCGAGAATTTTAATTGGCTCAGCCAGAATAATCTGGTTACGCGCCGTTTCAAATCCGTTTTGCGATAGCAGTTCAGAAATATCGCGTGTGGTCACCGAACCATAGAGCTGACCCGTGTCACCTGATTGGCGAATAACAACAAAGCTTTCCCCATTCAGTTTACCGTCAACCGCTTCGGCATCAGCTTTGCGTTCAAGATTGGCTTTGTTTGCACGCAATGCTTTACCTTGTGGCAACAAATAATTACGCGCATAGCCGTCTTTTACCGAGACGACGTCGCCCATTTGGCCAAGTTTTGCAATGCGTTCGAGCAATACAATCTGCATGTTCCTACTCCTCGTCCCCTTCTACGTTAGACGGCTTGTCAGGGCGTTGGTTGAGCTTGCGAAAATCGAAGCGTGTATCCAACAATCCCATTAGGCTGACGGGGATAATCACCCAAGCCATCACGAAAATCAGAAAATAAAGCGCTGCCAATAGAAAGCCGCGTCCATTCCAGTGGCGGGAAATAGCATGAATAATCGCCAAACCCAATAAAAAATATGCAGCCAATATCATCGCCGCCAAAGCCGCGCTCAGCGTGGCCAGCCATCCGGGCAATAAGGCCGCACCGGCCAGGGATATTGCCAGCGGCACAACCAGCCCGCGCGGTAATTGCAAAAAGTCATAATTTTCTTTCGGGCGCAGGTTTCGCTTCATCCGCGCCAAAAGCGCCTGTGCGATTTGCATATTGCCGAGCAGCAAAAGCGGCCAACTGGCAAAGCCGCTAACCAGCATCACATTGGCAATCCACAACATTTCTTCATCATTGGAGATGCCGTAAACTTGCGCCAGGGCAGAGCGCACTTCGGGCGATTGCTGAATGGCATTTGCAAAAGATACCGGCAGGCCATCGGCACCACCGGTAATGAGAAACAGCAATATCGTACCAATGCCGGTCATGCCCAGCGTCAGCAATATGAGGCGTTGCAATGGAAAGAAAATATAATCGCCATTCTCGGCTTGGCGCGACAGCAAGGCTTGGCGCACCAGCACCACGGTTGGCACAAGAAATGTAATGGCGAAAACAATGGCTAATGGCGGCGATAGAATAATTGCCGTCATTATAATGACGAGCGCGGAGACCATAATCGCCTGCGCGACACCGAAGGACAGGCCAATGATTGCCACAGGCGCGGGTGCGAAGGGCATAAAAATAAGTGCGGCGAACAGCACAAAACTGCCGATCGCCGCAAAAACTATTCGTAATAATTGGGTGTTGGCCATTTGCCGACCCGGACCAATAACTTACTGGTCAACCGTATAAGGCATCAGCGCAAGGAAGCGTGAGCGCTTGATGGCACGAGCCAACTCGCGTTGCTTCTTGGCAGAAACAGCCGTGATACGGCGCGGCACAATTTTACCGCGTTCTGAAACATAGCGTTGCAACAACCGTGTGTCCTTGTAATCAATGACGGGTGCATTGGCGCCCGAAAATGGGCAGGACTTGCGGCGGCGACCGAAAGGACGACGACCCTGGCTCATGATGATGACCTCTCAAAATTTCCTTCATCGCGGCGCGCACTGCGGCGCTCATCGCGATTTTTATTTCGCATTTGAACTGACTCATCGGTTTCGTGCGCGTCCACGCGCAAGGTCATGTGACGAATAATGTCGTCATTCAAACCGATGCGGCGTTCCAACTCGGCAACCGCCGCATGGTCAGCTTCAATATTAAGCAGCGTGTAGTGACCTTTGCGGTTTTTCTTAACGCGGTAGGCCAAAGATTTCAGCCCCCAATATTCGTTTTTGGTAATTTTCCCGCCATTTTCTTCCAGCACGGCTTGCGCCAAATCAACCAGGCCTTCGACCTGCTGCGCTGAAATATCCTGACGGGCTATAAAGATGTGCTCATATAGAGCCATAGCCTCTCTCCTTTAATGCGCTACCGCTTCGCTATTTGAGCGCGGTAACTTATTCCGACGCCGAGCCTCTTGCGAGCTATCTACCGAAAGGGAGAGGCTCACAGACACGCGAGAGCGGAGACAAGGGATACCGGACCATTCCTAAACGCCTGACCATCAAGCGCTCTATCCTTTCAGCCTCCAGCCGAAATCGACAAAACGGGTGATACTATGGACGGCAGGGCTTGGCAAGAGGGTTTTCGACCTCTACAACAGCGGCCAGATGAGGGAGCAATTATTATGACGCAAGCATTTGTATTTCCGGGGCAGGGCAGTCAGGCCGTCGGCATGGGACACGCTTTGGCCGAGGCTTATCCCGAAGCGCGCGCGGTTTTTGCCGCTGTCGATGACGCATTGGGGCAAAAGCTTTCCGATTTAATGTGGAATGGGCCGGAGGATGAATTAACCCTCACTGAAAACGCACAACCGGCCTTAATGGCGGTTTCCATCGCAGCTTTGCGGGTGCTTGAAGCGCGTGGCCTGAATTTGGCCGAAAGGGCCTCGCTTGTCGCCGGTCACAGTCTGGGCGAATATACGGCGTTAACGGCTGCCGGTGCTTTGCAGCTTGAGGATACGGCGCGGCTATTGAAGTTGCGCGGGCAAGCCATGCAGCGCGCTGTGCCGGTGGGTGTCGGCGCAATGGCCGCACTTTTGGGATTGGACTTTGATACGGTGGCTGAGATTGCCGCCGAAGCGGCGACGGGAGACGATATTTGCGCTGCCGCCAACGATAATGCCAATGGTCAGGTTGTTATTTCAGGTCACGCCGCTGCGGTCGCGCGGGCCTGCGATCTTGCCAAAGAGCGCGGTGCCAAGCGGGCGATGGAATTGCCGGTCAGCGCGCCTTTTCATTGCGCTTTAATGCAAGCCGCCGCAGATGAAATGCAAACGGCGCTGGCCGACACAGCTATCTCTGCACCGGTTGTGCCATTGATTGCCAATGTCACGGCGCAAGCGGTGAGCGATGGCGATGCCATTCGCGATTTGCTGGTGCAGCAAGTCACCGGTTCGGTGCGTTGGCGCGAGTCGATGATTTGGGCGGCCGATAATGGCGTCACGGAATTGGTCGAAATCGGCAGTGGCAAGGTTTTGACCGGCATGGCCAAGCGCATTGACCCGCGACTGGCGGCGCGAGCCTTGAACACGCCGGAAGATATTGATGGATTTTTAGGCTAGAGTTATTATCGGCCTCAAGGGGAGACACTATGTTTGATTTAAGCGGAAAAAACGCGCTGGTGACCGGTGCATCCGGCGGCATTGGCCGCGATATTGCGAAAACGCTGCACGCAGCGGGGGCGAATGTCGGCCTTGCGGGAACACGCGAAGCGGTGCTGCAAGAACTGGCCGATGAACTGGGTGATGGCGCGCATGTGCTGGTCGCAGATTTATCGTCTGAGGAAGGTGCGGCGGCGCTGGCTGCCAATGCGGAAGAGGCGATGGGCGGCCTTGATATTCTCATCAATAATGCCGGTATCACGCGCGATAATTTGGCGTTGCGAATGAAAGATGAAGACTGGGACGCGGTGATTAACGTCAATCTGACTTCAGGCTTTCGGCTTATCCGCGCCGCCTTGCGCGGTATGATGAAGCGTCGCCACGGACGCATTATCGGAATAACCTCCGTTGTCGGCGTGACCGGTAATCCGGGGCAGGCCAATTACGCCGCCACCAAAGCGGGTATGATTGGGATGTCGAAATCATTGGCGCAAGAAGTCGCGAGCCGCAATATTACGGTGAATTGCGTCGCGCCCGGTTTTATTGCGACACCGATGACCGATGTTTTGCCGGATGATCAAAAAGAGGCTTTAACCGCCGCCATTCCGGCCGGACGATTGGGCAGCGGCGACGATATTGCCGCCGCTTGTTTGTTTTTGGCCAGCGATGAAGCAGCTTATATCACCGGCCAAACCATGCACGTAAATGGCGGCATGGCGATGGTGTAAGCTGGCGTTTCCAGCAGGTCGGTTTATGGCTTTGCACGCCCTAGACACAATGTGTAAAGGGTGATAGGGAAATCCCAAGTGTGGGCAAAAACGCTTTCCACATTTGTCCCAATAGGGGGAATTGCTGTTCAAACCTTAACGAACAGCCCAATATTTTGAAGGAGCTTATCATGAGTGATACTGCCGAACGCGTTAAGAAAATCGTTGTTGAAAATCTTGGTGTAGACGCAGGTGACGTCAATGAAGCAGCCAGCTTTATTGACGATCTGGGTGCTGACAGCCTCGACACGGTTGAGTTGGTCATGGCTTTTGAAGAAGAGTTCGGCATCGAAATCCCTGATGATGCTGCCGAAACAATTCTGACAGTCGCCGACGCCGTCAAATTCATCGACCAAGCGGGCTAAGGCCACTAAATCATGCGACGCGTCGTTATTACCGGCATTGGTTCGGTTAACCCGCTGGGTGAGACCGCCGAGAAAAGCTGGCAAAAGCTGATTGCAGGTCAATCTGGTGCCGGGCCGATTACCGGTTTCGACGTGTCCGATTTACCCTGCCAGATTGCCTGTCATGTTGACCGTGCAAACGAACAGGGCGAAGGCGGCTTCAACCCCGACCTTTATGTTGAGCCGAAAGAACAAAAGCGCATGGATGATTTCATCATTTATGCCATGGCGGCCAGCGATATGGCGTTGGCCGATAGCGGTTACAAGCCCGAAAATGAAGAGCAAGAATACCGCACAGGCGTGCTTATCGGTGCGGGTATTGGCGGCCTGCAAGGCATTGAAGCCGGCGCGCATACGGTTCGTGACCGGGGGCCGCGTCGCCTCAGCCCGTTCTTTATTCCGGGTGCGCTCATCAATTTGGCGGGCGGACAAGTCTCTATCAAGCATGGGCTGAAAGGCCCCAATCACGCTGTCGTTACGGCGTGTTCAACCGGCGCTCACGCCATTGGCGATGCGGCGCGTTTAATTATGCTCGATGATGCCGATGTGATGGTTGCAGGCGGCACAGAGTCAGCCCTGTGCCGATTAGGCATTGCCGGATTTGCGGCCTGCCGCGCCCTTTCAACCGGATTTAACGATGCGCCCGAACAAGGCTCGCGCCCCTATGACAAAGACCGCGACGGTTTTGTGATGGGAGAGGGTGCCGGCATTGTTATTCTTGAAGAATATGAGCACGCCAAAGCGCGCGGTGCGAATATCTATGCCGAGGTCGTCGGCTATGGTCTGTCGGGCGATGCGTATCACATTACCTCGCCGGCGGAAGACGGCTCCGGCGGCTTTCGCTCCATGCAAGCCGCACTGAAACGCTCCGGCCTGTCACCCGAGGATATCGGCTATGTCAACGCGCATGGCACCTCCACGCCTTTGGGGGATGAGATTGAATTGAAAGCCGTTGAACGCTTGTTTGGCGGCGCGGCTGATGGCTTAAACATGTCATCGACAAAATCAGCGATTGGTCATTTATTGGGTGCAGCGGGTGCGGTGGAAGCCATTTTCTCTGTTCTTGCCATTCGTGATGGCATTGTGCCGCCAACGCTCAATCTTGACAATCCATCAGTCGCCTCACCGATAAATCTGGTGCCGCATAAAGCGCAAGAACGCGAAGTGAAAGCTGCCTTGTCCAATAGTTTCGGTTTTGGTGGCACCAATGCGTCGCTGGTATTCAAAGCCGTTGATTAGGCCGGTCGGGTTAGCTTGAATCGCCTCAAACAACTTGTCATAAAATCCCGTGGAATTCTGATTGCCGCCGCGCTGCTTGGCAGTTTGGCGCTAAGTGTTCTTTTGGGTCTGATCTATTTGGCCGGCCCGCATAGCGAGACAGTGCGCGTCTTGCTGCCCAGCGGGGCATCGTCGCGCAGCATTGCATCTAATTTGGCCGATGGCGGGGCTGTGCGTAGCGGTTTTGTGTTTCGTCTTTATGTGCGCCTGAGCGGCCAAAGTGCCGCGTTGAAAGCGGGTGAATTTGATATTCCCGCAACGGCCAATATGCCTGATGTGCTGCGTATCATCTCCGGCGGCGAGGTGGTGTTGCACCCGATCACCATTGCCGAGGGGCTGACCAGCATGCAGATTATTGCCCTATTGAATGCGCAAGACGTGCTGACGGGGGACGCTGCTTTGCCGAAAGAGGGCAGTTTGTTGCCCGAAACTTATAATGTCGCACGCGGCATGACGCGCGCTGCATTGATTGGCAAAATGAGGGCCGACCAAACCCGCGTGATTGACGCGCTATGGCCGAAGCGTCAAAAAAACCTGCCGTTCAAAACCAAAAAAGACGCCCTGATATTGGCATCGATTGTTGAGCGTGAAACCGGCGTGGCTTCCGAGCGGCCGCTGGTTGCGGCGGTGTTTGTCAATCGCCTGAAAAAGCGTATGCGCCTGCAATCCGACCCCACCATTATTTATGGCTTGGTGGGGGGCAAAGGCGCTTTGGGTCGCCCGATACGACGCAGCGAGATACGCCGCAAAACCGCTTACAATACATATCGCATTAACGGCCTGCCGCCGACACCGATTGCCAATCCGGGGCGGGCGTCTATCGCCGCGGTGCTTAATCCGGCTGACAGCAAGGCGCTTTATTTCGTCGCTGACGGTTCCGGCGGACATGCGTTTGCCGAAACTTTGGCGCAGCACAATAAAAATGTCCGTCAGTGCCGGCAAATCGAAAATCAAAACTTCAGATAGGTTATAGTTGAAGCCATCGAGTTTGATTCTAAGTGCGAAACGGCATGTCATCTTACATTCACCGACGCGGTTTGATGTTGGTTCTTTCCTCGCCTTCAGGTGCCGGCAAAACCACTTTGGCGCGCGGCTTGTTGGCGCGCGACGCCAATATCGCCATGTCGGTCTCGGTCACAACCCGCAAAGCGCGCCCCGGTGAAACCGATGGGCAGGATTATCATTTTGTCGACACGCAAAGTTTTGGCGAAATGCGCAATCGCAATGAATTGCTGGAACACGCTAAAGTGTTTGATAATTATTACGGCACGCTGCGCGCGCCGGTTGAGACTGCTTTGGCTGAGGGACGCGATGTGCTGTTTGATATTGATTGGCAGGGCACACAGCAATTACAAGAGGCGGCGGCTGATGATTTGGTCAAAGTTTTTATATTGCCGCCGACGGCTGCCGAGCTTGAAAAACGCTTGAACAGCCGGGCGCAAGACAGCGCTGAGGTTGTTGCCACGCGCATGGGCAAGGCGTCGGACGAGATAAGCCATTATCCGGAATATGATTACATCATCGTCAATGAGGATGCGGCGGCCAGCTTGGCGCAAGTGCAAGCGATTTTGACCTCCGAACGGTTAAAGCGCGCGCGCCAAACCGGCTTGTCGGATTTCGTCAAAACACTCCGCGAAGCCCTGTAAAGAGCGGCCAGTATTTTGCGCCTTTGCGTTAATTCGTCAGAACGACACGGCCCATAATATTGCCTTCGCGCAAATCATCGAGGGTGCGGCTGGCTTCGCTCATGTCGCGTGTTTCAACCGGAATCGGGTTGATTTTACCCGCTTTTACGATTTCCAGCATTTCGCGCGTGTCTTCCAGCGTGCCGGTCATGGAGCCACCAATCGACATGGCGCGGAACGGGAACATCGGGATTGGCTGGGCAAAAGCACCGCCAAATAAGCCGACAACTTTCACGCCACCGCCGCGACGCAACGCGCCTGTCGCGAATTTCAAAGAGCCTTCAGCACCAACAAAATCGGCTGCACCGGCAACACCGCCATTGGTGTCGGCCAGTAATTTTTGCAAATCGCCTTCCGTGCCCGGATTATAGGCCGCGGCGGCCCCTGCGCCCATGGCCGCTTGTAGCTTATTGTCGTCAAGGTCAGCGACAATCGGGGCCTCGTCGAACATTTCGAGGGCAAATTGCAAGGCCATCATGCCAACGCCACCGAGCCCGACGATCAATGCCGGTTCGCCCTTGTCGCCCGTGTCGAGATATTTCAGCGCGGCATAGGCGGTGATGCCTGAACACATGTAAGTGCTGGCGAGGCCGGGTGCGATGTCGCCCGCGTCGAGGCAATAGCGCTCATGCGGCACGAGGCAATGGCTCGAGAAACCGCCTGGCAGGTTAACGCCTAGCGCGCGGCCATTGCACAAATTTTCGCGGCCATTATTGCAATCATTGCAATCGCCACAGCCAATCCACGGATAAACAACTTTGCGGTCACCGACCTTGACATCTTTCACATCTTCGCCAATCGCGGTGACGATGCCTTCAATTTCGTGTCCCAGCGTAAATGGGGTTTGGCGCGCGCCGCGGACATCAAGCTGATTGCCGCCGCCCATGTCGAAGTGACCGTCGTGAAAATGCACATCGGAATGGCAGACGCCGCAATGGCTAATCTCAACCAGCACTTGCGTGCCTGTCGGTTGCGGTGTTTCGCTCTCAACCGCTTCCAGCGCGGCTCCATATTCAGTAATAGCCTGACTTTTCATCTTAACCCCCCTAATTATCTGCTGCCAGCAATCTAGACAGCTTGCAAAAATCTTCAATAGCCAGCACTTCGGCCCGCGCGGTTTCATCAATCCCCGCCGCCGCCAGAAGCGCAATTGGATCTGAGCATATCTGTTTCAAACTGGCGCGCAACATTTTCCGCCTTTGGCCAAATGCCGCCGCGGTCAGTTTGGCCAAGCCATCGGGCGCAGCCTCGGCTGAGGGGCGCGGGCGCGGCGTCAAATGTGCAATAGCTGATGTAACTTTCGGGGGCGGCACAAACACTTGCCGGTCAACATCAAAAGCGAGTTCGGTATCGCATAACCAATTTGCCAGCACCGCAAGGCGACCATAATGTTTATCTCCGGCTTGGGCGGTAATGCGTTGCGCCACTTCCTTTTGAAACATCAGCGTCATTGATAAAAAGCGCGGCGACCAAGCCCCATCGCGCCAACCGCCATCAAGCCAATCGGTCAGCAGCGCCGTGCCGATATTATAGGGCAGGTTGGAGACAATGCGATATGGCGCATCGGTCAGGCTTTCGGGTTTAATCGCCAGCGCATCGCCTTCAATTATGTTGAGACGCCCCGGATAGGCGGCTGCAATTTCTTCGAGCGCCGGTATGAAGCGGCTATCGGCCTCAATCACATGCACTTTGCGTGCCCCCTCCATCAGCAAGCCGCGCGTCAATCCGCCGGGGCCGGGGCCGATTTCTACCACGTCGCAGGCAGTTAAATTTCCGGCTTGGCGCGCAATGCGGCGGGTCACATTAAGGTCGAGAATAAAGTTCTGGCCGAATTTTTTATCGGCGCGCAGGTCATGGCGGTTAATAATATCGCGCAGGGGCGGCAAGCCGTCTTCGCTCATTGACCCGTCTCTAGCGATATTCAACCACCGCATCGCGGCGTAAATCGCGCAAGTGACGACGCGCCATCACGGCAATGCGCTGGGAAAAAATATTATCGGCAATCTGGTCGCGCGAAATATCGACGCCCAAATCATCTTTGCGGTCGCACACAATATAAATATTGGTCACATTGCCTGCGTCACGCGGTGGGGCAATCTCGCCCGATTCCAAATCAACCACCGCCTCAATCACCGGCGCAGGCAGGCTACGCAATTCTTTCAGGCCGGAGCGCTTCACATCAGCTTTCAGCTTTTTGGCGGCGCTTTGGGCGCGGCGACAGGTTTTGAAATTGCTGACAAATTCTTCAATCTTTTTGGTGGCCGTATCGGTTCTAAAGCCGACAGTGAGAACATCGAATTTATTTTTTGATGGGTCATTGCCGCCGGCACGCTTATCGGCCAGCGCCAAAATATAAATGCCGCCCGTGGTCGGAATCGGCGGGGAGATTTGGCCGGGCTGCATTTGCCGCACGGCTTGCGACAGGCGCGGGTTCAATTGATCGGCTGAAATCCAACCCAATTGCCCACCTTGTGCGGCTGTTGGCGCGATGGAAAATTGTCGGGCAATGGCCGGAAAGGCTACGCCCGATTGCAACTGTTTGACAATCTCGCCGGACAGTTGGCGCACTTGTTCTTCGGTCGAGAAATTATCGAGGTTGAGCAAAATTTCGCTGACCAAATAGCGCGTCTGATTGACCGCCTTGACGGCCTTTTCATATTGCTCGTCAATTTCTTGCTCACCGATTTTGATGCGACCGCTAAAACTGCGGCGGACAAATTGGTTCCATGCCAGCTCGGCGCGAATCTGCGCCTCCATGGTCTCCTCTTGAATGGCTTTGTCTTTGAGAAATGTCTTAATGCCGTCCAGCGTCCGGTTGTCTTGTTTGGCAAGCAGCTCCATGCGCTGTTCAATTTCGGTGTTCTCTATTTGAATTTCAACACGCTCGGCTTCTTGTAATTGTAATTTTTCATCAACCAGCGCGCGCAAAACCTGTTGGCGCATGCGCTCGGTCATTTCCGGCGATTTCTCAATCCCCGAAGAGGCGAAAAACAAATCAACCCTCTGATCGACATCGTAAAGCGAGATGACCTGATCATTAACAACGGCGGCAATGCCTTCAACTTCGCGCGCCGATGCGGGCATGGCGCCAGCGACAATAAGGGCAACAGCAAAGCGGAGGGTTCGACTCGGTCTCATTTTATTCCTATCTCATTCCCATCTTAACACCACGGATGCGGCATCGGGAGCTTCTCATACCTCAAATGGGGCTGTGACCGCAAATGGGGTGTGGACGCACATTTGTTTACACCATAATGTATCAATCAATAAACCTTCAAATTTTGCTGCACGGAGAAAATAATGCCCCTTTCAATCGCTTTAGCCACTGACAAACTTCCTGAAAAAGGTTCACTCATTATTACAGCGACCGATGGTGGCAAGCTCGGCGTATTGGGCAAGCAGCTTGATAAGAAAATCGGCGGCGCTATCAGCAAGGCGATGAAGATTAAAAAATTCAAAGGCAAGCCCGCCTCGATGTTTGCGTTGCTGGCACCTGCCAAGTCTGACCTCGACCGTATTGTCGTGCTGGGGGTGGGTGATGGCAAAAAGCTCTCTGCTTCGGATGCTGAAAAAATGGGCGGCACGGCATTGGGCGCGGTCGAGCAAGCTGAGGGTAATGTTACGTTCTTGATTGAGCCTTTGGGGGGTAATCTTGCGGATGGCGAGATTGCCGCGCGCGCCGCAATTGGCGCATTTTTGCGCGACTATAAATTTGAAAATTATAAAACCAAAAACAAAAGCACGGGCGGCCCGAAAAAATTCACCGTCGCCACCAAGGCGCTGGCCGGCGCCAAAAAAGCGCATGCGGAATTGAAGGCCGTTGCCGATGGCACAATCGTCGCGCGCAATTTGGTCAATGAGCCATCAAACATTCTCACTCCGCCGGAATTTGCCAAGCGCGCCAAAGCGCTTAGCAAGCTGGGCGTGAAGGTTGAAGTGTTGAGCGAAGCGCAAATGAAAAAGCTTGGCATGGGGTCGTTGCTCGGCGTCGGGCAGGGCAGTGTGCAGCCAAGTCAAATGGTTGTCATGCAATGGAATGGCGCCCCAACGGGCAAAGGCAAATCCAAACAGCCGGTCGCCTTTATCGGCAAGGGTGTGTGCTTCGATACGGGCGGCATTTCCATCAAACCGGCTGGCGGCATGGAAGACATGAGGGGCGATATGGGCGGTGCGGCCGCTGTCACCGGCCTGATGCATGCGCTGGCCAGCCGCAAAGCAAAAGCCAATGTGGTCGGTGTTATTGGCCTGGTTGAGAACATGCCCGATGGCAATGCACAGCGTCCCGGTGATATTGTGACCTCAATGTCCGGCCAAACCATTGAAGTGTTAAACACGGATGCCGAGGGCCGTCTGGTTTTGGCCGACGCGCTTTGGTACACGCAAAAACGCTTTAAGCCGAAATTCATGATAGATTTGGCGACGCTGACCGGCGCCATTTTAGTGGCGCTGGGGCAAGACTATGCCGGTATGTTCGCCAGTGACGACACGCTGGCACAACAACTGACCGAGGTCGGTGAAGCCGAGGGCGAGAAAGTTTGGCGTATGCCGATGAATGATAATTTCGACAAAATGATAAATACGCCAAATGCCGATATGAAAAATATCGGTGGCCGCTATGCCGGTTCATCGACGGCGGCGCAATTTTTGAAACGCTTCACCAATGATGTGCCATGGGTGCATCTCGATATTGCAGGCACAGCGATGGGCAGCCCGAAAAGCACAACCAGCCGCACTTGGGCCAGCGGTTACGGCGTGCGCCTGCTCGACCGTCTGGTGAAGGCGCATTACGAAAAATAATGAGCGAGGTTCTGTTCTACCATCTTGAGCGTCAGACGCTGGAACAGGCTTTACCGCTTTTGCTCAGCGCGACGTTAAAGCGTGGTTGGAAAGCTGTTGTGCAAGCCGGTTCCGAGACCCGCATGCAAGCGCTTGATAGTCATTTGTGGACGTATCAAGACGAAACATTTTTACCCCATGCGGCGAAGGGCGATGCACGCTTTGCCGACCACGCAGACGCGCAACCGATTTGGCTGACCGATGAAGATGAAACACCGAATGGTGCTGATGTACTGTTTCTGGTGGATGGGGCTGAGCGCGATGCGATTGATGGCTTTGAGCGTTGCGTTTTCATGTTTGATGGCCGCGATGAGGAAAACGTCACACGGGCGCGGGCGCGGTGGTCTGAACTAAAAGATGCAGGCTATGAATTGACCTATTGGCAACAATCTACCGAAGGCAAATGGGAGCAAAAGGGGTAGCTTGCACTTGGCCGCAAGCCCGCCTATAAGACCCTCAAATGAAGCTGATTTGAGGAACTTATCATGGCCATTGAACGCACTTTTTCCATCATCAAACCCGATGCCACCAAGCGCAATCTGACCGGTAAAATCATCGACCGCTTTGAAAGCAATGGTCTGCGCATTGTCGCCTCTAAGCGCATTCACATGACGCGCGAGCAGGCCGGTGAATTTTATGGCGTGCATAAAGAGCGTCCATTTTATAATGACCTCGTTGATTTCATGATTTCCGGCCCGGTGGTTGTGCAGGTTTTGGAAGGCGAAAACGCCATTGCCAAAAACCGCGAAATTATGGGTGCCACCAATCCGGCAGAAGCCGATGAGGGCACTATTCGTAAAGACTTCGCTGAAAGCATTGACGCCAATTCAGTGCATGGTTCAGATGCACCTGAAACCGCTGCCGAAGAGATTAAATTCTTCTTCGCTGACAATGAGCTTGTCGGCTAACGGCCAAAATATAATGACAGAATTTGGCGGGCCTAGTTGTCCGCCATTTTTTTTAACACCATATCCAGCGCCTCCGGATAGGCGATATGCTCCTGCTCAATGACCCGCGCGGCAAGGCTGTCGGGTGTGTCGCCGTCGCGCACCGGCACGGTTTTTTGGACAACCACCGGCCCGTCATCCATTTCAGGCCGCATATAATGGACTGAGCAGCCATGGGTTTTGTCGCCGGCGTCAAGCGCGCGCTGATGCGTACGCAAACCCTTATATTTTGGCAATAATGATGGGTGAATATTGAGTAGCCGATCAGGCCAGCCATTGACGAAATCGGCGGTGAGCAAGCGCATGAAACCGGCGCAACAAATCAAATCGACCTTGGCAGCGCGCAAAGCCGCATCAAGCTCAGCGTCAAAGGCGGCGCGGCTGTCATATTTTTTATGGTCAATAACCCGGCACGGCACGTCTAGTTTTTCGCAAATATCAATGCCGCCTGCCGCCGGTCGGTTGGTGATAGCCAAGACAAATTCGGCGTTCACCTGCGGGTCGGCTATATGGTTGGCCAGCGTTTGCATGTTACTGCCGCGGCCGGAAAACAGAATGGCTATTCGAACCGCGCCGCTCTTTTTGGCGTTCATTTCAACGCTCACCCAAGTTTTCCGGAGAAGCTGACAGCGTCACCATCGCGCGTGGTAATCGTCCCGATTGGGATAACGGTCTCGCCTTCTGCTGCCAATATGGCCATCACATCAGCCAAGCCGTCGGACGACACGATTAAGGCCATGCCAATGCCGCAGTTGAAAGTGCGCAGCATTTCGCTCGTTTGAATATTGCCTGCGCTTTGCAGCCATTGGAAAATGTGAGGCAGGTTCCAGGCATCAAGGTCAATATGCGCGCCCAAATCATCGGGCAGCACGCGCGGCAGGTTTTCTTGAAAACCACCGCCGGTCATATGCACCAGACCTTTAATCGGCGCATTGGCGTTCAACGCGGCCAGCACGGCTTTGACATAAATCCGTGTCGGGGTCAGCAACTCTTCAGCGACGGTTTTGGAACCCTGCGCAGGGCTCGGCGCATCCCAAGCCAGCCCCTCCTGCGCGACCAATTTGCGGACGAGCGAAAAGCCGTTGGAGTGAAGTCCGTTTGAGGTGAGGCCCAGAATAATATCGCCTGCGCCAATATCATTGCGCGGCAATATTTTACGCCGTTCAGCGGCACCGACAGAGAAGCCCGCCAAATCATAATCTCCGGCCGCATACATGCCGGGCATTTCTGCCGTCTCGCCGCCAATCAGCGCGCAACCCGCTTGGCGACAGCCTTCGGCAATACCGGCGATAACGTCCGTCGCCGCATCAACATCAAGCTTGCCGGAGGCGAAATAATCGAGAAAGAAAAGCGGCTCGGCACCTTGCACAATCAGGTCGTTGACGCACATGGCCACAAGGTCGATGCCGACTGTGTCATGAATGCCGCTTTCAATGGCGATTTTCAATTTGGTGCCGACACCGTCATTGGCGGCCACCAAAACCGGATCGTCGAATTTACACGCGGCCAAGTCGAACAAGCCACCAAAGCCGCCAAGGTCGCTATCGGCGCCAATACGGGCGGTTGATTTTGCGAGCGGCGCGATGCGGTCAACCAGCGTGTTGCCGGCTTCAATATCAACACCTGCATCGGCATAAGTGGCTGATTTCGGACTATGTTTATCGGAGATGTCGCTCATCAACTGATCTTTCGCGGGAATCGCTGCACTCGCCACAAAATAGCCTGCATCAGACTTAAAGTAACCACCTAAATCGGCATTGCGGGGAAGATGTCCCCGCGTTAGGTTGCGCCCATGAAATATAAACGGTTCTTTGTTGTTTTTTGCCTGCTTTTCGCCGGCCCTGCTGTGGCGGGTAATGTGTTTCAGGTTGACCGCATCAAGGTTGATGTGTCGGCGGCCTCTACCACATTGGCGCGCACCACTGCCTTGCAGCGTGGCCAAGCCGAGGCGCTGACCAAAGCCATGCGGCGGCTGGTGAAGGAAGAGGAATGGGCGCAGCTGCCCGATATTCGGACACTGGATATTGAGAACCTTGTTGAGGTGCTGCGTATCAGCGATGAGAAAACAGGCCCGACGCGCTATCTTGCCACTCTGTCTGTGCAGTTTAAGCGCGAGCCATTGCGCGATTTGTTACGCAGCTATGGTGTGGCCGTCACTGAAGTGCAAAACAAACCGGCGCTGCTTTTGCCGGTGCTGGAAGATTTGCAAGGCTTGCAAGCTTGGGGCGAGCATTGGTGGCAACAAGGCTGGCAGAATTTCGACATTGATAATAATCCCGCACCGCTGATGCTGCCTATGGGCGATATTGAAGACAGCGTAATTGCCAATGCTGAGGAAATTTTGATTGGCGACCCGATAAAGCTGCAAGCATTGAATGAGCGCTATGGCACGCAAACGGTTATCGTGGCGCATGCGCTGGCCGATGTTGAGGGCCAGCTGGGCGTGACTGCATATATTTTTGGGGCCGAAACCAGCGACGTTATCGTTCGCACTTATCGCACCGGCCAATCGCATGAGGATATGGCGCGCGTGGCGATTGATGAAATTTCCGCGGCTTTGGCCGCGCGCTGGAAACAGGTTGCGGCTGTGGCCTCGGGCGAACGCCAAACGCTTCGTGTGCGTGCCGATTATCCGGGGCTGAAAGATTGGACGCAGCTATTGTCGCGGCTTAATGAAGCCAAATTGGTGCGCGACGTCACGATTGTGGAATTGGCCAAAAATTACGCCTATCTTGACCTTGCCTATATTGGCTCGGTCTCTCAGCTTGGCGGCAATCTCGGCCAGCGGGGTTTGGTTTTGGCGGAACAAGAAATCGGTGACTGGACGGTAACGACAGAAGAAAACGCAGTGTTGCAGGTGGTGCAATGATACAGGTTCGGCTCAGTCATCTTCTCGCCATTGTCGGCTTCTTCGTCAGTTTTTACTTACTGACGTCTCTGTCTGATATTTTGCTGCCCTTCGTATTGGGCTTTGCATTGGCCTATTTTCTTGACCCATTGGCCGACCGATTGGAAGCGGTGGGGGTGCGTCGCAGCCTAGCAACATTGACGATTACCGTCCTTGTTGGCCTCGCTTTGCTGACTGTTTTGGCATTCGGCCTGCCGGCATTGGCGAGACAAATCTCAATGCTTATCGCAGCCTTGCCGGGCTATATTAGCGATGTGCAAAGCTGGCTGCTGGAACAGAATTTGGTCGAAGGCCAAAATGAGTTGATTAGCGTGATGGGCGAAAGCCTGCTGGCCGGTTTGCAAAAAACCGCCTCAAGCATGGTGCTGACCGGGCTGTCGCTGATCAATCTGCTGGCATTGATATTCATTACGCCGATTGTTGCGGTTTATATGCTGAATGATTGGGACAATATGATTGAGCGCATTAATGGCTTATTGCCTGATCAGCAGGCCGCTATTGTTCGGCGTTTGGCGTCGCAAATTGATGAGACGCTGGGCGGTTTTGCGCGCGGACAAATTCTTGTTTGTCTCTCATTGGGCACGATTTACGCGCTTGGCCTAACGCTTGTCGGCCTGCAAAGTGGCGTTATCGTCGGCGTGTTCGCCGGGCTTATCAGTTTCATTCCCTATGTCGGTGCGGCCTTTGGGCTGTTGCTGGCCGGGGCGTTGGGGCTTGGCCAGTTTGGTTTCGACCTGTCGCCACTGGCGATGATTGCGGCGGTATTTTTTGTCGGGCAGTTCATCGAAGGTAATATTTTGACCCCGCGTCTGGTCGGTGACCGTGTGAAGCTGCATCCGGTCTGGATTATTTTTGCCTTGTTGGCAATGGGGTCATTGTTTGGATTCTTAGGGCTTCTTCTTGCCGTGCCACTGGCCGCCGTCATCGGCGTGTTGGTGCGTTATGGCGTAACCCTTTATGTGCGTGATTACGTCAACCGCTCGGATAATGGCTGAACAACTGGTTTTTGATTTGCCGCAAAGGGCGGCTATGGGGCGCGCGGCGTTTCTAGTTGCCGATAGTAATCGGGAGGCGGTCGCGCTGATTGACGGCTTCGCGGATTGGCAAATGCCGGTGCAGTGGATTTACGGACCATCGGGGGCGGGCAAGAGCCATTTGGCTGCTGTGCTGGCCAATCAATGCAGTGCGCTGACGCTTGACGCTACAGATTTGGCAGGGGCTGAGACAACAGCTTTACTGGCCGGTGACACGGTGTATGAGGCGCTGATTATTGATCGGCTCGACGCGCTACCCGAGCATTGCGAAGAAGTTTTGTTTCACCTGCTCAATTATGCGCGCCACCAGAATAAGAAAACCCTGCTGCTGTCTGAGCAGGCGGCAGGGCGGTTGTCTGTAAGCTTGCCTGATTTGGCGTCGCGCCTGAAAGCGATTGCGGCGATTGCGCTTAAAAGCCCTGACGATACGCTGATGCGCGGGCTGATGCTGAAACTGTTTGGTGATCGGCAGCTTAAAATCGAGCAGCGCGTGATTGATTATTTATTGCCGCGCATAGAGCGCGATTATGCCAATATGGTGGCGCTTGTCGGGCGCATTGATAAACAGGCCCTGGCCGAAAAGCGCGCGATTACCGTTCCAATGGTTGCGGAAATTTTAGAAAGTCATATATCTGACACAGATTAGTGCTGTAAAAAGCAGCATTTAACGGCTTTCGGAAAATGGTGGATGTCGAAGAAACTCAAAGTTATGCGCAAAAAGAAGCTGAAAGATGTGCCCGAAACTCATTTGGGTTTTTCGGTGCAGGAGCGCTTTATCAATCGTGAAGTGTCTTGGTTGGCTTTTAATGAGCGCGTCTTGGATGAGGCGACCAATCCAAAACATCCGGCGCTTGAGCGGTTGCGGTTTTTGTCGATTTCGGCCAGCAATCTTGATGAGTTTTTCATGGTGCGCGTCGCCGGTCTGGTCGGCCAGACCAAGGCGGGTGTCGAGGTGCCGAGCCAAGATGGGCTGACACCGGCGCAACAATTGGACGCGATTTTGCGGCGCGCCGATGCGCTGATGGCCCGCCAGCAAGAGGTTTGGGGTGATGTGCTGCAAGACTTGCGCACCAATCATATTTTCGTGCGTGAAAGCGACGAGCTGACGCCCGCCCAAATTGATTGGCTGGAGGATTATTTCCTCGACCAAGTGCTGCCTGTGCTGACGCCGCTGGCGATCGACCCGGCCCATCCGTTTCCGTTTATTCCCAATCTTGGGCTGGCGCTGGCGCTGCAATTATCGCGCCGCGAAGACGGCAATCGCATGAACGCATTACTGTTGATACCACAGCAGCTCAACCGCTTCATCCGATTGCCTGAAGCCGAGGGCGATACCGGGCTGAACTTTGTGCGCCTTGAAACCCTCATCTCGACTTTTGTTGAGCAAACCTTTCCGGGCTATGAGGTGTTGGGCAAGGGTATGTTCCGCGTCATTCGCGACAGCGATATTGAGGTCGAAGAAGAAGCCGAGGATTTGGTGCAGCTATTTGAAAGCGCGCTGAAGCGGCGGCGGCGCGGGTCGGTTATTCGCCTGAAGCTTGATGCTGATATGCCCGACAGCCTGCAAAGGTTGGTGCGTAAGGAATTGCAGGTTGATAAGCGCGGCATTATTGCGGTGAACGGTCTGGTTGGCCTGTCGCAGACGGTGGAGCTTTTCGGCCCCGGCGCGCCGGAGTTGAAGTTTACGCCTTTCACGGCGCGCTTTCCCGAGCGCATTCGTGAGCATGGCGGCAATTGTTTTTCGGCCATTGGCGCGAAAGATATTCTGGTGCATCACCCTTATGAAAGCTTTGACGTGGTCGTGCAGTTTTTGCGCCAAGCGGCGGCTGACCCCGATGTCATGGCGATTAAGCAGACGCTTTATCGCACCACGGATGACAGCCCGATTGTGCAGGCTTTGATTGAGGCGGCTGAGGCGGGCAAATCGGTGACGGCATTGGTTGAACTGAAAGCGCGGTTTGATGAGGCGGCCAATATTCGTCTGGCCCGCGATATGGAGCGCGCCGGTGTGCAGGTCGTCTTCGGCTTTATGCAGCTTAAAACGCACGCCAAGGTGAGCCTTGTGGTGCGCCGCGAAAGCGAAGGCTTGCGCACTTATGTGCATTTGGGGACGGGTAATTATCACCCGCAAAATGCCAAAGTTTACACAGATTTATCGCTGTTTACCTGTGATGCTGAAATAGCCGCTGATGCCTCTCAAGTGTTTAATTATTTCACCGGATATGCCGAGCCGGGGAATTTGAAAAAGCTGGCCATGTCGCCGTTAAACCTGCGCGACACGTTGATGGAAAACCTTGAGGCCGAGGTGGCGCATGCCAAGTCCGGCAAACCTGCCGCCATTTGGGCGAAAATGAATTCGCTGGTTGACCCGTTTGTCATTGATGCACTTTACGAAGCGTCGCAAGCAGGCGTGCAAATCGACCTGATTGTGCGCGGCATTTGTTGTTTGCGTGCAGGCGTTCAAGGGTTGTCGGAAAACATTCGCGTTAAAAGCATTGTCGGACGCTTTTTGGAGCATTCCCGCATTGTCTGTTTTGGCAATGGGCACGGGCTGCCCTCTAATGATGCGAAAGTGTTCATCTCTTCTGCCGACTGGATGCCGCGTAATCTGAACCGCCGTGTTGAAATTTTGACGCCGATATTAAACCCGACCGTGCATGAGCAGGTATTGGGGCAAATCATGATGACCAATTTGCAGGATACTGAGCAAAGCTGGGAAATGCAGCCCGATGGGTTTTATCAGCGCGTTGAGACAATTTCATCTGACGCGACGGTTAATGCGCATGGTTATTTTATGACCAATCCTAGCCTGTCAGGTCGCGGCAAGTCCTTGCAAGAAGGCGAATGAGCAGGCAATCTGGCGTTATGCAGGAATTGACAACCGAGCAGTTTGCGACGGCGCTCAGCAAGTTGGGGCGCTTGCCCCCTGATGCCCCGCAAGGGGTTCTTGATATCGGTTCCAATTCGGTGCGCCTTGTCGGTTTTAGTGGCTCGGCGCGGACACCCTTGCCGATTTATAATGAACGCGCATTTGTGAAGCTGGGCGAGTCTGTGTCGGCCACCGGTCGCATTGAGGGCGATTATTACACGCTGGCGCTCAACACGTTTCGCCGGTTCCGTAAGATTGCCGACCAGCTGGGTATTGATAAGCTGGCTGCCTTTGCGACAGCCGCCGTTCGTGAAGCCGAAAACCGCGATGCGTTTTTGGCCGATGCCGAAAAAGTTTTGGGTCATAAAATCCGCGTTCTAAGCGGTGAAGAAGAAGCCATCTTATCGGCTGACGGGGTGATGCTTGGCATACCCGGTGCGGAAGGTATTGTCGCTGACCTCGGTGGCGGCAGTCTTGAATTGGCTTATGTATCGGGCAATCAGACCCGGCATTGGGCCAGCCTGCCATTGGGTGTTCTCGCTTTGCGGCAGGCCGGTAATGGCAAACTGAAAGCGATGGAAAAGATTGTCGGGCGCGCGCTTGAGGGATTGGATTGGCTGACGGAAGCGAAAGGCAAGCCGATATATATTGTCGGCGGCACATGGCGCGCATTGGCCAAGCTGCATATGGATTATTCTGAATACGGGTTGGAAGTGCTGCATCAATATGAAATGCGCCCGAAAGAAATAGCCAGTTTCTTTAAATTCATGACGAAAGATGGGCGTCGCGCCCAACGGATTATGTCGCGCGCTTCGGGTAATCGCCGCGATGCGCTGCCCGCCGCCTCGTTGGTTTTGCAAAGCCTGATGGATGCGGTGCGCCCCTCGCGGCTCGTCGTATCGGCCAATGCGGTGCGTGAGGGTGTGCTCTACCAAGAGTTGAAAAGCAAATATCGCGCGCTCGACCCACTGCTGATGGCATGCGAGGAAATGGCGGCGCGCAGTTGCAAATCGGAACCTTATAGCCATGAATTGGCGATGTGGACGCGGCAGCTTTACCGCCATGCCGCACCGGAAAATTTCAGTCATAAGCAAATCAATCGGCTGCGCCAAGCGGGCTGCTTGATATCAGACTTGGCTTGGGCCAGCCATCCGAGTTTTCGGGCTGCGGCGGTCAGCAATGCGGTATTGACCGCGCCATTTACCGGCATCACCCATGCTGAGCGCGTATTTTTGTCACGCGCCTTGTCTTATCGCCATGAGTTGCGCGGCACTAAAGTGAGCCATGAGTCTGATTTCGGGGCGTTGAGTTTGGCATCGGTTGATGAAAAGTTAGCGCGCGCACTGGGCTTGAGCCAGCGATTGGCACATTCGCTCTCGGCATCTTTGCCGGGCGTATTGGCGCAAACCAAGCTGAAGGTGGGACGTGTAAAATTAAAATTGACCATCAGCCCGGCATTGGAAGACTTGGCCGCGCCGATCATCGAAAAGCGCATGGCCGCTTTGGCTGAGGCGCTGGACTTAGAGCCGGTTGTGCGCGTGCGCGACCTCAAAGACGTGTCGGGCGACTAGTCGCGCTCTACCAGCACCACCGCATCATCTTCTGAGGCCAAAGCCAGCTTGCCGGCTTTCAGCTTTTCAGCATATTGCCCGAAAATTTCATGTCGCCAGCCGCGCAAGGCAGCAACATCAGGCTTGTCGTCGCTGGCAATGCGCTCAAGGTCGCTTACATTGGCGACCAGTTTGGGGGCGACGCCGGTTTCCTCGCTCCGCTGCTTTAGCAGCACTTTCAACAGGTCAACCAATGGCCCAATGCCCGGGCGATTGACCGCGGGGCGGGGCATATCAGGCATGTCTTCTTTTTCGAGTTTATGCCCACGGGCTATCGCCTCCAGCAATGGGTCGGCATAACGCGAGCCTTCAAAGCCTTTTGGCACGGCGCGCAAGCGGGTGAGGCCGCGCTTGTCTTTCGGCCCCTGCAACGCCAATTCGCGTAGCGCGTCATCTTTCAAAATGCGATTTCGCGGCACATTGCGGTTTTGCGCTTCAATTTCGCGCCAAGCGGCGACTTCGATTAGCACTCCGACAACATGCGGGCGACGGTCTTGCATCTTCATGCGTTTCCAAGCGTTTTCCGGGCGCTGTGCATAAATTTCCGGATTGGCCAGAATGGCGGTCTCCTCTTCCAGCCAAGAGCCACGACCATTTTCATCCAACTGCTTTTCCAAATACTCGAAAGCGCCGCGCAAATGGGTCACGTCAGCCAGCGCATAAGTAAGCTGGTTTTCGCTCAACGGGCGTTGGCTCCAATCCGTGAAGCGACTGCCTTTGTCAATTTTGCCGCCGGTGGTATTGCGAATGAGCGTCTCATAGCCAACTGCATCGCCAAAGCCGCACACCATGGCGGCGATTTGTGTATCGAAAAGCGGGGCGGGGATAATCTCAGCCTGATGATAGAAAATCTCAATGTCCTGACGGCAGCCATGCATGACTTTCAGCACATCGGGGTTGCTCAAAAGCGCGTAAAACGGCGTCAGGTCAATATCGTCAGCCAGCGGGTCGATCATCGCCTCAATGCCATCGCCGGCCGTTTGAATAAGGCAGAGCTGTGGCCAGAAGGTTTTTTCGCGTAAAAACTCGGTATCAACGGTGATATATCGCTGCTTTGACAAGTCGGCGCACAAAGCTGTGAGCGCGTCATTTGTTGTTATCAATTCCATGCGGGTCTTATACGCTAGCCCTGCTCTTTTGTCGCGTGGAAACGCATCTTGACAAATTGTCTGAAGCGTTGTGTTTAGGCGCAGGAAATGCCGCCTTTGCGGCTTATGAGGTTGTTCAAAATGCATGACTATCGCAGTCATAATTGCGGGCAGTTGCGCGCAGAAAATATCGATGAAACCGTCCGGCTGTCAGGCTGGGTCCACCGTAAACGCGACCATGGCGGCCTGCTGTTTATTGACCTGCGCGACCATTTCGGTTTGACGCAACTGGTTATTGAACCGTCCAGCCCGCATTTCGCGCTGGCCGAAGCTGTGCGTGCTGAAAGTGTGATTTGCGCGGAGGGCAAGGTTGTCGCCCGTGATGACGATGCGAAAAACACCAATCTCGATACCGGAGAAGTGGAAATTTACGTCGCTGAGTTAGAGGTGCTGTCAGAGGCCGGTGACTTGCCGCTGCCGGTATTTGGCGAGCCGGATTATCCGGAAGATGTGCGCCTGCGCTATCGCTTTCTCGATTTACGACGTGAGACGCTGCACAATAATATTATTCTGCGTTCCGATATTATCGCGTGGTTGCGTCGTCGTATGACAGATGACGGCTTTCGGGAGTATCAAACGCCGATTTTGACCGCGTCCAGCCCGGAGGGCGCGCGTGATTTCCTCGTGCCATCGCGCATGCACCCCGGCCGGTTTTATGCGCTGCCGCAGGCACCGCAGCAGTTCAAACAGCTTCTGATGGTCGCCGGCTTTGACCGGTATTTCCAAATCGCACCTTGTTTCCGCGATGAAGATGCGCGCGCCGACCGCTCGCCGGGTGAGTTTTATCAGCTTGATATTGAGATGAGCTTCGTCACCCAAGAAGACGTGTTCCAATCTGTCGAGCCGGTGCTGCGCGATGTGTTTAAGGCATTTGGCAAAGACAAGCGCGTGACCGAGACCTTCCCGCGTATTCCTTATGCCGAAGCGATGCAGAAATACGGCTCGGACAAGCCTGATTTACGCATTCCGATTGAGATGCAGGATGTGACCCCATCTTTCGCCGGTTCGGATTTCAAAGTTTTTGCCAATATGATTGAGAAGGACGAGAAAGTCCGGGTTTGGGCGATACCGGCCAAAACCGGAGGTAGCCGTGCTTTTTGCGACCGCATGAATAGCTGGGCGCAAGGCGAGGGTCAGCCGGGCCTCGGTTACATCTTCTTCCGCGATGGCGAAGGCGCGGGGCCTTTGGCAAAAAATATCGGTGAAGACCGCACCACGCAAATCCGCACTCAATTAGGCCTTGAAGATGGCGATGCCGTTTTCTTCTGCGCCGGTGTGCCGAAAAACTTTGCTGATTTTGCCGGTCGTGCGCGCAATCGTGTCGGTGAAGAGCTCGACCTGATTGACCGAGACCAATTCGCTTTTTGCTGGATTGTTGATTTCCCAATGTATGAGGAAACCGACGATGGCAAACTTGATTTCTCGCACAACCCGTTCTCCATGCCGCAAGGCGGAATGGCGGCATTGGAAAACCAAGACCCGCTCTCTGTGCTGGGATATCAATACGATATTGTTTGCAATGGCGTTGAGCTGTCGTCCGGTGCTATCCGGAACCACAAGCCCGAAATTATGCTGAAGGCATTTGAGATTGCCGGTTATGATGATGCGGTGGTTGAGAAGGAATTTGGCGGAATGCTGAACGCATTTCGCTATGGCGCCCCGCCGCATGGCGGCATTGCCCCCGGCGTTGACCGGATTGTGATGCTGTTGGCCGAGCAGGAAAACCTGCGCGAAGTGGTGGCTTTCCCGATGAACCAGCAGGCCGAAGATTTGCTGATGCAGGCGCCGGGCAATGTCTCAAACGCGCAGCTGCGCGAGTTACATATTCGCCTGAATTTGCCAAAGGAAGAAACCGACAAGGATAGCGCATAACTTTCCATATATTTTTGGGGTTGAATTGCGCTACTATCTTTGGATAAGAGGAAAACGGATACATGATGCGGTTTTTGAAAATGCTTTTTACTTGGTGGAATCACCAGACGTTAAGCACGCTATTGCACACACGTCGCCGCGGTAAGCTGATGGGCGTCGACGCGCAAGGAAATTGCTATTACGAAGACAAGCACGGTGCCTCAATCAACGGCAAAACGCGCCGGTGGGTGCTGTATAATGGTGATATTGAAACGACCCGCATTTCGCCTGAATGGCATGGCTGGATGCACTATACGGTCGATGAAACGCCGGATCAGGCCGCTTATGTTAAGCGCGATTGGATGAAATCGGGGCAGATTAATATGACCGGCACCAAAGACGCGCATAAGCCCGCAGGCATGGCCGATACAACGGGTTATGCTGACGGCTATGATGCTTGGACACCGGAATAGGGATAGCTGGGGCAAAACAATGAAAGATAATCTGGTCGAAACATTGGTTGGTGCCGCCGTGCTTTTAGTGGCGACCTTATTTGTCATTTACGGCTACTCCGTAACCGAAGCCGATGGCGGCGACGGTTACCGCCTCAATGCGCAATTCGACCGCGTTGATGGCCTGACCATTGGCAGCGACGTGCGCATGTCTGGCATTAAAATTGGAACAGTGACGGGGTTGAAACTTGACCCGCAAAGCTATTACGCCAATGCTGAGTTCGTGATTGGCAACGATATTGAACTGCCCGATGACACCAGTGCCAAAATCACCAGCGAGGGTTTGCTGGGCGGCAATTACCTATCGCTTTCTCCCGGTGGCAGTGAAGATATGCTGGCCGAGGATGATGAAATTCTCTACACGCAAGGGTCTGTTGATTTGATAGGTCTGGTCAGCCAGGCTTTGTTTAGCGCAGGTGATGAGGAAAGTGCCGAATAAAGGCTTCTTCCTGCTCGTTTTCATGGCATTCGTTGCGGCACATGGTGCGCGCGCGCAAATGATTGACGACAAAATGATGCCGCCCGTACTGGTCGCCCCACCATTGCCCGAAATCAATATTATCGAAGATGATTTGCGCGCCGATGATGACGAGATTATTGCGCCATTGTCGATTTTGCGCGTGCCGGTTCTGGATATTCCCGATGAAGATGAAGCCGATGGCGAGGCGAAGCCGATGCTGGTCGGCACTTTTTCGCTATTGCACAAAGTTACCGCTAAAGTGCAGCAAATTCAGCTTTTGTCGGGGCAGGAATATGCCATTGGCGATATGAGCCTGACCATGCATGACTGTCTGTCGACACCGCCTGAAGAACCGCCGGAGACCAAAGTGTTTTTGCAAATCTCAGAATTTAAGGCGGGGCGCGACAAGTCGCTGTTTAATGGCTGGATGTTCGCCTCCAGCCCGGGCATCAATGCGATGGATCATGCAGTATTTGATATTTGGCCGCTGGCCTGCAAAACCGAGGATGGCATGGTGTTCACCGGCGAGATTTTGCCACCGATTAGCGCCCTTGATGGTGGCGTGACGCCATAAGCCTATTTCATGCCGAGAAATTTCTCGAGCCAGTGAATGTCATAATCGGCGGCTTGAAATTCTTTATTCGGTAGAAGCCTTTCAAAGAGCGGAATGGTCGTCTCCACACCATCAATGGCAAACTCGCCCAAGGCGCGATTGAGACGCATTAAGCACGCGTCACGATCATCGGCATGGATAATCAGCTTGCTGATGAGGCTGTCATAATGAGGCGGAATGGCGTAGCCGGAATAAACCGCGCTATCCATGCGCACGCCCAACCCGCCGGGGGCATGATAGGTTTGTATCGTGCCGGGCGAGGGGGTAAAGGTCTCAGCGTTTTCGGCATTAATGCGGCACTCAATAGCATGGCCGCTCAGGGTCACGTCATCTTGCGTGAAGCTCAGCATCTCGCCTTGCGCGACGCGGATTTGCTCGCGCACAAGGTCAATGCCGGTAATCGCTTCCGTCACCGGATGCTCAACCTGTAAGCGTGTATTCATTTCGATGAAATAGAAGGCGCCATTCTCGTAGAGAAATTCGACCGTGCCGACACCACGATAGCCGAGACCTTTCATGGCATCGGTGCAAATCTTGCCAATGGCGGCACGCGCTTTGTCATCCAAAACGGTAGAAGGGGCTTCTTCCAAAACTTTCTGGTGCCGCCGCTGCAAAGAGCAATCGCGTTCGCCCAAATGCACAGCATTGCCATGCGTGTCGCAGGCGACTTGAATTTCAATGTGGCGTGGTTTCTCGAGATATTTTTCAATATACACCGCATCATCACCGAAAGCGGCTTTCGCTTCGGTGCGCGCAGTGGTGAAGGCTTCGGCTAAATCATCTTCGCCGGTCGCGATTTTCATGCCGCGACCGCCGCCGCCTGACGCGGCCTTGACCAAGAC
This sequence comes from Alphaproteobacteria bacterium, assembly GCA_022426245.1. Lineage (GTDB taxonomy): Bacteria > Pseudomonadota > Alphaproteobacteria > RS24 > RS24 > UBA8337. The sequence continues at coordinate 33,712 of JAKMDW010000100.1, forward strand.
GGGGAAGCCCATTGTGCGGCCGACAACCAGGGCGTCCTCGACGGTTTTTACCTCGCCGTCTGAGCCTGGAACGACCGGAATGCCAAGCTCAATGGCTTTGGCTTTGGCGGCAATCTTATCACCCATAATGCGGATATGCTCCGCCGTCGGGCCGATAAAGCCGATATTATGCTCGTCGAGAATATCAACGAATTTGGCGTTCTCTGACAAAAAGCCATAGCCCGGATGCACCGCATCTGCGCCGGTAATTTCGCAAGCGGCGACAATGGCCGGAATGGAGAGATAGGATTTGGCGGCGGAGGCGGGGCCAATACAAACACTTTCATCAGCCAGGCGCACATGCATCGCTTTGTCATCAGCGGCGGAATGAACGGCGACGGATTTAATGCCCAATTCGCGACAGGCACGAATGACCCGCAAAGCGATTTCGCCGCGATTGGCGATGAGTACTTTCGAAACCATGTCTTACTCGATAATCATCAGCACTTCGTCAAACTCGACGGGCTGCTCATTAGAGATGAGTATCTGGGTTACTTTGCCGGACTTCGGCGCGCCGATGGGGTTCATCGTTTTCATCGCCTCAATAATCAAAATGGTTTGGCCTTCATTCACCGTGTCACCGACTTTGACGAAATTACCTGCACCCGGTTCAGGAGCCAAATAGGCTGTGCCGACCATGGGTGATTTGACGCCGCCCGGATGGTCGGCGGGTGCGGTGTCAGGCACGGTTTCTGGGGTAAGGGCAGGTTCCGGTGCCGCAGCGACAGGCGCAGCAGCAGGCACAACGGCGCTGACGGCTGTGCCCTGTCGCGCCACTTTGATACGCATATCGCCGGTTTCAATTTCAATCTCGGTGAGGCCGGTTTCGCCTAAAAGCTCAGCCAAATCCTTAATGGTCTTATTGCTCGGTAATTTTGCCATATTGTTTGTCTCCCGTCAGTCCAGTCGCGCGGCCAGCGCGTCTATTGCCATTTCATAGCCCTGTGCGCCAAGACCACAAATGACGCCGGCAGCAACACCGGAAACATATGAGTGATGACGAAATTCTTCGCGTGCAAAAATATTCGATAAATGCACTTCGATAATCGGCACTTTGACGGCTTGCAGCGCGTCTAAAATAGCCACTGAAGTGTGTGAGTATGCACCGGCATTGATGATAAGCCCGCTCGCTTCGGTGCGGGCGGCTTGAATGAAGTTGACGATTTCACCTTCATCATTGCTTTGCAGGCATAGCGTCGCCAGCCCATGCGTATCAGCGCGCGCGGCGCACATGTCTTCAATATCTGCCAGCGTGGTTGTGCCGTAAACATCCGGCTCGCGCGTGCCCAGTAAATTCAGGTTCGGGCCGTTGATGATATGCAGTGTTTTGCTCATCCAGTGTGCAACCTTGTAACAGCGTAAAGCTAATCCCGTTTGCGTAAACGAGATTTGAAGAAAGTGCAAGGTTTTCAACAAGGTTAAATGCGGTGCTCGGCCTTCTAGGCTTGCGCTTTGGCGCGCGGTTTTGCACACTCGGCGCAGCATGGGCGACGGCATTGAAATTATTATAAATGGTGAGAAGCAGGCGTTTAATAGCGCTGTTAGCGTGGCTGATTTGCTCGCGCGTTTGGGGCTGCCCGAAAAAAAGATTGCGGTCGAACATAATCTGGAAATTGTGCCGAAATCGGCTTATGCCTCGCATATGGTTGAGGCGGGTGACCGTGTCGAAATTGTGCATTTTATCGGCGGGGGCTGAGTGATGGCGTTTGAAGACAAAAAATTGGTGATTGCGGGGCGTGAGTTCACCTCGCGGCTGATTGTCGGCACCGGCAAATATAAAGATTATGCGGAAAATGCTGCTGCGGCCGAAGCGGCGGGGGCTGAGATTGTTACCGTGGCTGTGCGACGGGTCAATTTGACCGATACAGATGCGCCCATGCTCATCGACTATATCGACCCGCAAAAATTTACCTATCTGCCCAACACGGCGGGTTGTTTTACCGGCGAGGATGCCGTTCGGACATTGCGCTTGGCGCGCGAAGCAGGTGGCTGGGACTTGGTGAAACTCGAAGTGCTGGGCGATGAGAAGACGCTTTACCCGAACATGCCGGAGACATTGCGCTCGGCTGAATTGCTCATTAAAGAGGGCTTTCAGGTGATGGTCTATTGCAGTGATGACCCGATTATGGCCAAGCGGCTGGAAGACATCGGCTGCTGTGCCATCATGCCCTTGGCGGCGCCGATTGGCTCGGGTCTCGGCATTCAAAATCCGGTCAATATCCGATTGATTATCGAGCAAGCCAATGTGCCGGTTTTGGTAGATGCCGGCGTCGGCACGGCGTCGGACGCGGCCATTGCGATGGAATTGGGCTGCGATGGCGTGTTGATGAATACGGCGATTGCCGAAGCCAAAGAACCGATATTAATGGCTGAAGCGATGAAAAATGCCGTAATGGCCGGACGCCAAGCTTATTTGGCGGGGCGCATGCCGAAACGGCTTTATGCCGATCCCAGTTCGCCGGTTGGCGGCCTTATTTAGCTTTCAGTTCAGCCCGCGCGGTAACAATCGCTTGCGTCAGATCGGCTTTTTCGAGCGCGCCGGGAAACAGCGCGCCATTGATGACAAAAGCCGGTGTGCCGTTAACACCAATCGCTTCGGCGAGCTGGCGGGTAGCTGAGATATGCAGCGTATATTTATTGGCGCGCGCATCAGTTTTGATTTTTTGCGGCGGTAATTTCAACTCGCTCACCGTCTTGTCGATAACTGATTGCGACAGGCGGCTGCTGCTCGACATCAGCTTGCTGTGATAAGTCAGATATTTCATTTTATCGGTCAGCGCCAGCGCGGTGCTGGCGGCGCTGTAGGATAGCTCGCCCAAAATCGGGTATTCCTTAAACACCAAACGCACATCGCTGTTTTCTCCCAACACTTCCATCAACGGCGCGAAGCTGCGTTTGCAATAGCCGCAATTATAATCAAAGAACTCAACAATGGTGATGGGGGCATCGGCCGGGCCCATCGAAAAATCTGCCGCATTGCGATACAGCGCATCGGCATTATCATCGAGGGCTTGCTTGCGCAGACGCGCTTCGCGTTGGGTCAGAAAAACCTGCATATTGTCGAGCGCTTGCTCGAGTTTTTCTGGATTGCGCATCAAATATTCTTCAATGTGCTTATCGATCAACTGCTTATCCTGATCGCTTAACGCCAAAGCGTTTCCACCAATAATGACAGGCAGCAAAACAAGTGCAGGCAGCAGTTTTTCAAATATACGACGCATATCCAATCCTCTCATTTCAGCGCTTGGCGGCGCTTAGAATATCAACAGCGCGGATATATTCAACCGAGCCTTTGGGCAGTCCTTTAATCGCGCGTTCGGCGTGTCGCCGCGCTTCGGGCCTTCCGGCGGCGGCGTAATATTCGGCCAATGCCCATTGCGCCATAGCCGTTTCGCCAAGCTGCCCATAGCCCTTCGACATTTGCAAATAGGCCGAGCCATTTAGCGGGTCAAGCCGCAAAGCAGCGCGCAAATGGTCAATGGCTTGCAGGTTAATCGCCCGATTGGCGTCGCCTCCTTCGGCACCTTTGCCAAGCAAGCAAGATGCTAAGCCGATCATCAATAACGGCTCATTTGGCCGCAATGCAACTGCTTTTTTGTAGGGCGCGATGCCCAATTGTGCGAAGCCGGTTTCAAAGTAAATCTGGCCTTTTAATTCGTGCAACCACGGATTATTCGGCATGTCAGCAATCAGACCGTTCAATTCGCTCAGTGCTTCATTGCGCAAACCTTGCCTGAAATAAGCCACACTGCGGGCATAGCGCCCGGGGTGGCTGGTGTCGGTGCGGTAACGCCGCAGGGTTGTGGCAGGCGAGTCGAGAAAGCCGTAAATTTTTGCTTGCGCCATTTGGTGTCGGAAAATAAGCGCGTCAGCATCCCGCACATCATTATAGGGCGAGTTGCGCGCGCCATTGCGATAGGCGCTAACGCGGTCGCGCGACATCGGGTGCGAGCGGGCATAAGGGTCTTGGTAAACTTCGCTGAGAATTTCTTGGTTGGCCAGCGTCTCCATCATGCCGATAATACCCTCGGTGGATTGCCCCGTCGCTTCCAATAATTGCAGCGCGGTGTTATCCGCTGCCGCCTCTTGTCCGCGGCTGTAAGTCAAAAAGCTGCGTATGGCCAATTGCTGCCCACCGGTAATCAGCGCCAAGCCCAAATCACCCGCACCGGCCAAAATGGAGCCGAGCCCCAATATGGTGGCGACAAGCGCCGGGCCTTGCGCCGTGGCGGCAGCCTCAGCGCCGCGTGCCAAATGGCCACCGGTAATATGGCCGATTTCATGTGCCAGCACGCCGATTACCATATTCGGCTCTTCCGCCTCCAATATCAGTCCGGTGTGGACATAGATATTCTGCCCATTGGTCACAAAGGCATTAAGGTCGCGGTGATTAATTAGTGAAATGCCGACGCGCGATGGGTCAAGGCCGGCGGCGCGAAACAGAGGATTACTGTAATCACGCAGCAATAATTCAATCTCCGCATCGCGCACCAAGCCGCCGCGCGCATGCGCAACAACCGGCACGGCCAGCAGGCAAATGACCAGCAATATTGTCCATTTTCGCAGCATTCGGCTTACCATGCCTCCAGCTTGTCTTTGAAATACGGCTTTAGTTTGACGCCTATTTGCGCCACCAACCCGACTTGCGCGGCTTGCCTTTATCATCGGTTCCAGTTTCAGTTTCAGCTTCAACTTCAACGTCAACGTCAGAGGTTTCAGAGATTTCAACCGAGCCCTCTTCGGCCAATTCTTCCGCAATTTCTTTTGGAGCGTCTTCAGGCTCTTCGGCAGCAACCTCTATGATGATTTTCTGAGGCTTAGCGGCATCTTCATCGGCGGGTTCTGCACCTGCTGCATGACCGGCTTCACCATCTGTTTGGTCATCGCCAGCCGCATCTGGGCTGCGACGACGATTGCGGCCGCCACGCCGACCACGGCGGCGGCGACGCTTCGGTTTATCCTCATCATCACCATCTTCGTCTCCGGCGGCGACATCGGCTGTAACATCGTCATCAGCATCGGTTGCGGCGGCAGCAGAGTCATTATCGCTATCTTCAGCCGCGCTTTCAGTCTCGTCATCACTGTCTTCGGCACCTTGCCCGCGACGACGATTGCGGCCACCACGGCGGCGGCGTTTGCGTTTGCCGCCGTTCTCGTCACTCACGGCAGCTTTTGGGTCGCCTTCCATGCGGCCACTGCTCTCCGAATTATCGGGCAGAGTGATGCTCATTTCCATGGCATTAAGATCGGTATCAATCTCAACTGAAATGCTGACACCCGTGCGGGTCTCGATTTCATGCAACTGACTGCGCTTATTGTTAAGCAGATAAATCGCTACGTCTTGCGGCAGGTGAACGGTCAATTCGCCATCGCTGAATTTACCGGCATCTTCATCAATTTGACGCAGCACATGCAGGGCGCGGCTTTCAACCGACCGCACCATGCCTGAGCCGTTGCAATGCGCGCAAGTTTCGCTTGAGCCTTCCAGCACACCGGCGCGCATGCGTTGACGTGACATTTCCATTAGGCCGAAGCTGCTGATGCGACCGACCTGAATGCGGGCGCGGTCGGCTTTTAAAGCCTCTTTCATTTTGCGTTCAACGGCGCGGTTATTTCGATTTTCATCCATATCGATGAAGTCGATGACCAACAGTCCGGCAAGGTCGCGCAGGCGCGCCTGACGCGCCACTTCCACAGCGGCTTCCAAATTGGTCGCCAATGCGGTTTTCTCCACCGATTGCTCGCGGGTCGATTTACCCGAGTTGACGTCAATGGAGACCAAGGCCTCAGTCGGGTTGATGACCAAATATCCCCCCGATGGCAGAACCACGGTCGGGTTAAACATCGCCGCCAGTTTGTCTTCGACGCCGTGTTCCTTGAATAGGGGCGCATCACCGGCATGCTGCTTTACCTTGCGGGCGTGGCTTGGCATGAGCAGTTTCATATAAGTTTTGGCTTCTTTATAGCTGTCGGCGCCATCAATCACGACTTGGTCAAAGTCTTTTGAATACAAGTCGCGGATACAGCGGCGTATCAAATTACCTTCTTCGTAAACCAAAGCCGGGGCGGTTGAGCTAACTGTTTTCTCGCGAATATCTTCCCACATGCGGGTGAGATATTGAAAGTCGCGGCGAATTTCCGTCAATGTCCGTTGGGCGCCTGCGGTGCGCACAATCAAGCCCATGCCGTCGGCAACATCAAGCTTGCCAACAATGGTTTTCAGCTTTTTGCGGTCTGCACCATTATTGATTTTGCGCGAAATACCGCCACCGCGTGCCGTGTTCGGCATTAAGACACAATAGCGACCGGCCAGTGATAAATAGGTGGTCAGCGCTGCACCCTTGTTACCGCGCTCTTCTTTCATCACCTGTATCAGGATAATCTGACGACGTTTGATGACTTCCTGAATTTTATATTTGCGGTGCAAAGCGCGTGTGTTGATGGCAGGTGATGCCTCTTCATGCGCGTCACCGCCAATATCGGAAACCTCACCCTTGGCCTCAGTTTCCGCTCCGGCTTCCGCTTCTTCGCCGGCCTCTTCATTGGCTTCCTCGCCATTATTATCGTCATCAGCCGAATGGTCGTCGGTTGCGGCTTGAGAACGGTCTTCCGCTGCCTGCTCTTTCAGCAATGCCTCGCGGTCGCTGACCGGAATTTGATAATAGTCGGGGTGGATTTCGTTAAAAGCCAGAAAGCCATGGCGATTGCCGCCATATTCCACAAAGGCCGCCTGCAAGGACGGTTCAACGCGGGTGACTTTGGCAAGATAAATATTGCCGCGAAGCGGTGCTTTAGATTGCGACTCGAAGTCGAATTCTTCGATTTGATTGTGGTCGGTCACAACCACCCGCGTTTCCTCCGGGTGGATGGCATCGATAAGCATATTTTTGGTCATAAAAAACTCCCGCCGGGCGATGGGTCACTGACCCATGCAGCGTCCGGCGTATATCTGAAGGTGAAAAGGGCAAAGCGGCGGCCAAGCTTTGGGCCGCTGAATTGACTGTCATAATATCTGATGAGACGGTCACGCTGTTTGTCCTCAAAAAAGGTTTCGTATTCGGTCCGGTTACAAAAACCAAACCCGAAAAATATTCTGATACGGTCTGTGGTGAGTGCGACCGGCTCATTAAAGGCCTTCGGTATCGCGTCACCTGAAATATCGGGACTGACCTTATAGGGCAGTGCCGGTTAATGCAAGGTCGATCCGCACATAATTAAGCCATTGATTTTATTTACAATTTTCAAGAAGTCGCAATTTTGGGGCGAAATTGCTATGGTGTCCCGACAAAACTGAGTCGTTTGCCGTAAGGAGAAATATCGCGACCATGACCGGTTTATCGGCCCTTTTTAGAACCGCCATGCTTATTCTGGCGTTGCTGGGTGGCAGTTTGGCGTCGGCGGCTGCTCAGTCAGCGGCTTTGGCGGTGAAAGATATTCGCCTCGGGGTAACGGCTGAGCGGACGCGGCTGGTGCTTGATTTAGGCTCTAAAGTCGATTTTGATATTTTCTTGCTCGACCGACCGCGTCGGATTGTTGTCGATTTGCCGTCGCTGGCTTGGCCGACCGACCAGCCGAAGGTTGAAGGGTTGGTGCAGAAAATCCGCTTTGGGCAGTTTACCGCCGATAAAAGCCGCTTGGTGATTGATGCCAAAGGGCCGGTGCGGGTTGCGAAAAGCTTCCTGCTGCCGCCATCATCGGGCCTGCCGCATCGGCTGGTTATTGATTTGGTGAAAACCGGAAACAAGGAATTCGCCGCACAAGTTGCCAAAGACCGCGCCGCCAAACGCTCTGCCAAGAAAGCCGCGCCTGCGCCCGCGCCCTTTACGCCCAAGCCGCGTAAGCAAGCCAATAGCAAGCCGGTCATCGTGCTTGATGCAGGGCATGGCGGGGTTGACCCGGGCGCACTGGGACGTCAGGCGCGCGAAAAAAGCGTGACACTGAATTTCACGCGCGAGCTGGCTAAACAATTACGCAAAACCGGCAAATATAAAGTCTATCTGACGCGCAATCGCGATATCTATATTCCGCTGCGCCAGCGCGTAAACATTGCGCGTAAGCATAATGCCGATTTATTTATCTCGATTCACGCCGACGCCATTAAACGCAAAAATGTGCGCGGCATGTCGATTTATACACTGTCTGAAACCGCATCGGATAAGGAAGCGGCGGCTTTGGCGAAAAAGGAAAACCAGTCTGATATTATTGCCGGCATTGATTTTGCCGACCAGCCGCCCGAAGTGGCGAATATTCTGATTGATCTGGCGCAGCGTGAAACCAAAAACCTGTCGGTCAAATTTGCCAATTTGGTGGTTGATAATGCGCGGGGTAAAACGCGCCTGCTTGACCGCACACATCGGTTTGCCGGTTTCCGCGTTTTGAAAGCCCCCGATGTTCCATCCGTCCTGATTGAGCTCGGTTTTTTGACCAATCGCAGCGATGAAAAACAACTTTTATCAAGCGCGTGGCGGCGCAAAGTCGCCAGCGCTTTGGTCAATTCAGTGAACGGGTTTTTCAGTTCCAGCAGACTCGCCGCGCTCCGCTAATCATTCGGTAAACAGGGCTGGATTTTTTCCACTGACCTGCCATAGTGCGGCCTTATTTATCAGACATTTGTCGGACTGAAAGGGTTCGTTAATGAAGTTTCTGGGCAATATGGCTGGCGTTTTGGTAACGCTTGGAGCGATAGGGCTTTTCGCCTTTGTTCTGGTGTTGTGGCGCATCAATACTGGTCTGCCCAATTACGAGCATTTGGCCAATTATACCCCGCCTGTTATGAGCCGCGCCCATGCTGGAAATGGCAGTTTGATTGCCGAATACGCGCAGGAACGCCGTATTTTTGTGCCGATTGATACGGCTCCCAAACATCTCATTGATGCATTTCTGGCCGCCGAGGATAAGAATTTTTACGCGCATGTCGGCATTGATTTTGCCGGTATTCTGCGCGCTGTTTTTGCCAATATGGTGAATATTGTTTCGGGTCGCCGCCTTGAAGGTGCATCGACCATTACCCAGCAGGTTGCGAAAAACTTTTTGTTGAGCAGCGATGTGACGCTGGAACGCAAGCTGAAAGAAGCCGTCTTGGCGTTGCGTCTGGAGCGCACTTTCACCAAAGAACAGTTGCTCGAGCTTTATCTGAATGAAATTTATTTGGGGCTTGGCAGCTATGGCGTGGCCGCGGCGGCGCTCAATTATTTCGACAAGCCATTATCTGATTTAACCGTGGCTGAGGCCGCTTATCTGGCCGCCTTGCCGAAAGCGCCGAATAATTATCATCCATTCCGCAAACGCGCCCGCGCCATTGCACGGCGTAATTGGGTTATCGGGCGCATGCGCGATAATGGCTATGTAACCGATATGCAGGCGCGTGCTGCCGCCGCGCAGGATTTGGTGGTGGCCGACCGTCCGGCCAGCCTCCGCCGCTTTAACGCTGAATATTTTGTTGAGGAAGTGCGCCGCGAGGTTTATGCGCTTTACGGCGAGCGCCAGCTTTATGGCGGTGGGCTGTCTATCCGCACCACATTGAACACCGACTTTCAAAAACTGGCGCAACAAAGCCTACGCAATGGCATTGAAGAATATGACCAGCGTCAGGGTTATCGCGGGCCGGTGAGCGAGTTAGAAACGTTGGAAGCGTGGTGGGAACAGTTAACTGAGTTTCCAATCGCCACTGATTTGGTCCCCTGGCGTCTCGCTGTGGTGTTGTCGGTTGATGAGGAGGCCAATCAGGCCAATATCGGTTTGCGTCCGCGCATCACCCGTGCGCGCCGCTTTGAAGACCGCGTAGATTTGGGCGTTATTAATCTTGCCGGTGTCAAATGGGCACGCGCCAAGCCATCGCCTGAGAATGGCTATAAAATTAAGGGCCCGCGCATTAAGCGTATGTCGCAAGTTCTGAAAACCGGCGATGTGGTTTGGGTGAGTGCGAATGGCGAAGGCGAGATTTATGCGTTGAAGCAATTGCCGGAGGTTAATGGCGCGATGGTGGCGCTCGACCCGCATACTGGCCGTGTGTTGGCAATGAGCGGCGGTTATAGCTTCTCGTCCAGCGAGTTTAACCGCGCGACGCAGGCCAGCCGCCAGCCCGGCTCGGCATTCAAACCGTTTGTTTATGCTGCCGCGCTGGATAGCGGCTTTACCCCGGCCAGCTTGGTGCTCGACGCGCCATTTGTAATGGAGCAGGGCAGAGACCAAGGGCTGTGGAAGCCTGAAAACTATGCGCGGCGTTTTTACGGCCTCTCAACCTTGCGTCTGGGCATGGAGAAGAGCCGTAATCTGATGACCATTCGCATGGCGCAGGAAATCGGTATGCGCAAAATCACCGATTATGCAGCGCGCTTTAATATCAACTCTACCATGCCGCGTGTGCTGGCCATGGCGTTGGGGGCGGGCGAAACATCGCTGATGCGTCTGACCAGTGCCTATGCCATGCTGGTGAATGGCGGCAAGCGTGTCGAGCCGATATTTATTGACCGCGTGCAAGACCGCTATGGCAAGACGCTGTTCAAAAAAGACCAGCGCAACTGCATTGGCTGTAATGCGGAGGCTTATGCCCGGCAAGTGCCGCCCGATTTGCCCGATGAACGCGAGCAGGTGCTGTCGCCACAAACCGCTTATCAGGTTGTTTCCATGCTGGAGGGCGCGGTGAAACGCGGCACCGGTCGCCGCATTTCGACCATTGGCAAACCATTGGCCGGCAAAACCGGCACAACCAATGATAGTCGCGATGCGTGGTTTGTCGGCTTCTCGGCTGATTTGGTGGTCGGTGTTTATGTCGGCTATGACGATAACCGCCCGCTTGGCAAGGGTGAGAGCGGGGGGCGTGTGGCTGCGCCAATATTCAAAGCGTTTATGGAAGACGCGCTGAGTGATATGGCTACGCCGCCTTTCCGCGTGCCACCGCGTATCAATCTGGTGCGTATCAATGCCAAAACCGGCAAGCTGGCACGCCCTGATGATGAAACGGTTATTCTGGAAGCCTTTAAGCGTGGCACAGAACCGACCCGTAACGGCAAGCAAATGGTTGTGCGCGGCGGCACCGGGAATTCCGGCGTGAAGCAGCGTCCGGCAATAAATACCGAAACCGTTGGCGCAGGCACAGGCGGTCTTTACTAAATAGGTTGGCTTGGGGTAGGTTCGGCTCCGTTAAGGAGACGGCCATGCGTTCAGAAATTTCAGATTTTACAGATGGCATAAAACAGTCATTGTCTTTGCTTCGGAGGCATCTTTGACTGGGATAATGCGCTGGCCCAGCTCGACGCGCTGAACAAGCTCGCTGAAGACCCTACGCTGTGGGACAACCCGCAAGCAGCGCAGGCAAAAATGCAAGAACGTACGCGGCTCGAAAATGCCATTAAGGCATGCCAAAAACTTGAAACCGAAATGAATGACCATATCGACCTCATTGAATTGGGTGAGGCCGAAAGCGATGACGAGATTGTGCGCGAAAGTGAATCCGCACTGGCTGCTTTGGCGGCTGAGGCCGAGCGCATGGAAGTCGAGACGCTATTGTCGGGCGAGGCCGACAGCAATGATGCCTATATTGAAGTGCATGCCGGTGCCGGTGGCACGGAGAGCCAAGATTGGGCCAGCATGCTGCAACGCATGTATATGCGTTGGGCTGAAAAAAAGGGCTATTCGGTGGCGCTCATAGAAGAGACAAGCGGCGAAGAAGCGGGCATTAAATCGACAACGATTGAGATTAAGGGCCACAATGCCTATGGCTGGGCGAAGACGGAAAGCGGGGTGCATCGTCTGGTGCGTATATCGCCTTTTGACAGCAATGCGCGCCGCCATACAAGTTTTGCCAGTGTCGGCTGCTATCCGGTGGTTGATGATGCGATTGAGGTCGATGTGTCCGAGGCTGATGTGCGTATCGATACCTTCCGCGCGTCGGGGGCCGGTGGCCAGCATGTCAATACTACCGACAGCGCTGTGCGCATCACCCATTTGCCGACCAATATTGTCGTGCAATGTCAAAACCAACGATCGCAGCATAAAAACCGGGCAACCGCATGGGCGATGTTGCGCGCGCGTTTATACGAGTTGGAATTACAGCGCCGTGAAGAAGAAGCCAACGCCAATGCCGATCAAAAAACTGAAATCGGTTGGGGGCATCAAATTCGCTCTTATGTGCTGCAACCCTACCAAATGGTCAAAGATTTACGCACAGGCGTTGAGAGCGGTAACCCGTCTGCCGTGCTTGATGGTGCTTTAGATGATTTTATGGAAGCTGCATTGGCGCAACGTGTGAGCGGCGAAGGCAGCAGCGATGAGGCCGATATCGACTAGCTAGGCTTTGACGTTTTCTTTCGTCATATCCTCTTCGACGATTTTAATCGCCGCATTTTTAAGCGGATCCTTCTCGCGTCGCACTGAGCCGTTTAATTGCGCGCCGGTTTCAATGGCCAATGCTTCATTAAAGACGTCACCATTCACTTTGCTGGTGGCGCATAAATAAATCTGCCGCGCCCGAATTGTTCCGGTAACCTTGCCAAAAATCGTAACCGTGTCGCCTGCTACTTCGCCGGACACGACGGCTTTCTCGCCAATGGTGACCGCGTGTGAGCGCAAGTCACCGTCCAAGCGGCCTTCGATTTGAATGTCACCGGTCGAGAAAATTTTACCAACAACATGCATGTCATGGCTCAGTATTGACGGTGCGGATTTGGAGCGCGATTTTTCGGGGGGTGATGTTTTCATTGTTATTTCGCCTCTTGGGAAATGGTCTCAGCAATGTTGAAAATTTGTTTTCCGGCATCAAGGAAAGCAAGCGGGTCACGCACTTTGCCTTCATACCAAACTTCGTAATGCAAATGCGGGCCGGTGCTGCGGCCACTATTACCGGCATCGGCAATGTGTTGTTGAAATTCTACCGCTTGTCCACGGCGCACGCGACTGCGCGCCAAATGGCCATAGCGCGAACGGAACCCGTTGCCGTGGTCAATCTCAACCACAAGCCCATAAGGGCCTTTATAACCGGCGCGGGTTACCGTGCCTGCCAATGTGGCATAAACCGGCGTGCCTGTCGCTGTGCCGAAATCGACACCGGCGTGAAAGGCAGCCCGTTTTTTAAACGGATCGAGCCGCGGGCCAAAGCCGCTGGTCACACGATAATCATGGATAGGCAGCGAAAGCGGAATTTTTGTTACCGCCGTGCTGAGATTATTGAGCCGCTCCAAATTGCTGGAAATACGATAAAGTTGGCGATGCAAATTAGAATTGATACCGGGCTTTTCCTCGCTCAGCGGAATATAAGGCCCGCCCATAGCGCGTTCATCTTCGGGCAAAATTTGCGCCATAAAGGCTTCCGGCTCCAGCGTTCCCGTGCCGTTGATCACGCCCTCAAATTCAGCAATTCGCAAATCGATTTTTTCTTCCAATGCGTCTAACAAATCTTTTTGGCGCAATTCCAACGAGGCGACGCGGTCAAACACGCCATTCGACAAAAGCGGCATAGCGATATTTGTTTCAGGCACGGAGATTTGTTTGGCGCGGGTTAGGGTAATTTCTTGCTGGGAATCGGCGTTGGCAACGCTGCGGCTTTCCAACCGGTCTTCTTGGCCGGAGCGCGAGCGCGCGACCAATTCGGTTTTATTGCGGTTTCGCTTGTTTGATTTCGCGATGGAAGAAAATGACACCTGCATTTTCCGCAATTCTTCTGAAACCGAGGCGTGCTGCTCAAACACTAAAGTCAGGTCATTATGCCGCTTCTCGAGATTATCGGTTGTCTCGCCAAACCAGTCACGGGTCAGCACAAGCTCCGCGTTCAAATCATCATAGGAGAGGCGCAGGCGATTGAGCTCATTTTCATAAGCCAGTTTCATTTCGCGAACTTCTTGTTCGCGCTTGGCGCCGAGACCATTGTTGAACACGACATGCACTGACGCATAGCCGACCCAGCCGGCAACAAGGGTAAAAAGCAGGGTTAAAACCATCAGAGAACGGCTGGAAAGCGGCACAAAAGTAACGCTTCCGTTTTTGCGAACATAAATCTGACGCTCAGCGAAAATCTCGCGAAGTTTGTCCAGCAAGCCGGTCATGAGGTTTTTCCCAAAATCAGCTTTTTATGTCTCAAAAATAAGAAGCATTTGCAAGTGTTTACTTGTTTTTTTAACCATGCCCTTAAGGCTTTTTGTGCCGTTGGATTAGGCACGGATTGATGAAAATGGCGCGTGCTTATCAGCCGCGCGCGGCCTCTCGCACGGCTTCGACATGGCCTTTGACCTTAACCTTGCGCCAAATCTGTTCAATTTTGCCATCTGTGCCAATCAAATAGGTCGCCCGTTCAATGCCCATAAATTCGCGGCCATACATTTTTTTCTGCACCCAAACACCATAGGCGTTAAGCATTTCATGCGTCTCATCGGCCAGCAAGGTAATGCCGAGATTGTGCTTCTCGATAAAATTTTCATGCTTTTTAACGCTGTCGGCAGAAACACCGATAATGGAGGTGTTGGCCTTGTCGAAATCTTTAACGGCGGCGGTGAAATCAATCGCTTCGGTGGTGCAGCCCGGCGTATTGTCCTTTGGGTAAAAGTAAATCACCAGCTTGCGCTTGGCAAAATCAGACAGGCTGACGGTCTTTCCGCCATTTGCCGGACATGTAAATTTGGGGGCGAGATCACCGATTTTTAGTTCTTTGGCCATAAAAACTCCGATATTAGAGATGCGCCTGAGAGCAGACTCTGGCATAAACAATCAAGGTAAATGTGGCCTTTGCCTTGATTTTGTCAAGTTCATAGGTCACAGACTTAGCTAGGGATAAACAGGGTAAATTGATGAAGCGTATGCTGCGGATTGTTTCGGGAAGTCTCGTCTTATTGGCGATGCTTGCAGCGCTTCTCTATGGGGCTATTCGTACATTCGGATTACCGCTTGGTTTTTTGACCCAACCGCTGAGTGTTGTTTTGACAACATTAGTGCCCGAAGGCTCGGTGGCTATTGATAACAGCCGCTTGGGGTGGTCGCCGGAGAATAATTTTTTCGCTTTGTCGATCGGCAAGCTGCGTATTCGCGAGGCGGCTGAAGCCGGTGTTCTGGCTGAGGATGTTTATATCGAACTGAGCAGCCCGGCCTTTTGGGATGATGGACGCCTGGCAGTGTCGAAAGCCATTGTTGAGCGCGTGACCTTAATGCCGACCCGGGTTAACGACCTTCCTGCCGCCGCGGGATTGCTGTTGCCCTCAGGCGGCGGTCAGTTTGATGCGCTTCAATATATTTCTGAAATCGCGGTGCGTGATATTCGCGTCAAATCGGGCAATGCTGCGGTTTCCAATGGGTCGCATTTATTGATGATGCGCAAGGGCAACCGCTTGTCAGCATCGGTTCAAATCGAATATGGCAAGCCCGATCGTTTGAGCAGCATTATCGGCACGGCCGAGATAGCCCAAGATGGCGGGGGGCGCGCCGAGATTGCTCTGAGCCGTCTCGACCCGCGTGATATTGGACGTTTCAGTAACTTCCTCATGCCATTGCGCGGCATTCAGTTGCCCGTGACGGCAATGATGAACATTAATATTGCTGAGGGTGGGCGACTGAAAAACGGGACGGCAGAGCTTTTTGTTGACCCCGGCCTTATTCAGCTAACCGGCGCGCGGGTTGATGTGCGCGAGCTGGTTATGAACGCCGAGGTTAATTTTGAGACGCGCCAGATTAATATGCGTGATGCGCGTTTTCATGTTGCCGGTGTGGCCGGGCAATTATCAGGCAGTGCAAGCTATGAGCAAAATCAAGACACCCGCTTGTCGGCCATCAGCTTCGCTTTTGACGGTGCCGGTGTGCGGGTTGAACTGCCGCGTCTGCTCAAGCAAACCCTCACCATTCCGCGCGCGCAACTCATCGGTAATTATGATTTCAGCCGCGATGCGGTTGAAATTGACCGGCTTGAGTTGACGCATAATTTTGGAACCTCAACGGCGTCGGGCATTGTGACGCTAAACGACCGCAACCCGCATTTTGATATCACCACGGATTTCGGCGCGATGACGCGGGCCGGTGCTGAGGGGCTATGGCCGTTCAGCATTTCGCCGCGGGGGCGGGATTGGGCTGAGAAGAACCTGTTTGGTGGCCGTTTACGGGCGGGGTCGTTTGCTATCAATGCCAGTCTGGAAGAATTTACCCGCCGTCAAAAAGGCGACCCGATGCGCGAGGACGCGATTTTGCTCGACCTCGATTTTGAGGGGATTGGCGTTCGCTATCTGGCCGGAATGCCGGTGCTGGAAAACACCTCAGCACGGCTGTTTTTGCGCGGTGGCAGCATGGAGGTGCGCGGCGTTGGCGGGGTTATTCAATTGCCCGCCAAAGACGGCAAAATCTCGGCGCTTGCAGTTGAAACCGTGCGCTTCTTCACGCCCAATTCGCGCGACCCGTTGCAGCCGGTTGATATTAATTTTGTCGGGGCCGGTGTGACGCGCGATATTTTGCGTGCCATAAATCGCCCGCCCTTGCGCGCTTTGCAGCAGGTGGATTTTGATTTTGACCGCTTGCTGGGCACGGTGCGTGCCGATGTGTCCTTGCAAGTGCCGATATTCGCGCCGCCTGAGAAACGCAAACTGCGCTTTGATGTTAAGGCGCAAACGCTGGATTTGGAGGTCGAGGGCGCGTTGGGGCCATTCGCCCTGTCTGATGGGCGCAGCGATATTTCAATCACCAATGAGCGGCTGCAGGCCGTTGGGCGGGTGAAGGCAAATGGTGTTGAGGGCGGTTTTTCTTGGCAGCAACCGTTTATCGCAGAGGAAGCCGATAAGGCGCGTTTGGCCGTGCACGGCTTCTTCTCGCCGCAAAATATCGCTGATCTGGGACAGGGCTGGGCGGCGTCTCGCCTCACCGGTAATCCGCATGTCAATTTGCTGATAAATGGCCCGATCACCAAGCCGACAAATTATCGGGTGTTTGCTGACTTGCAGCCCGCGACATTGACCATGCAGCCCTTGGCCTTTGAAAAACCCAAGGGCATGGCCGGCACGGTTGAGGCCGTGGTGAAAAACGGCGCTGACGGTGAGATTGAAGAAATTCGGGCGCGGTTGGATATGCCCAATCACGACCCGTTGCGCGTAAAAATGCAATTTGATGGGCCGACCATGAGCGCGCTGGAAATGACGCCGTTTTCTATCGGGCGCGACCGCAATGTGCTGGCCGAAATTAAAACCGCTGAGGATAAAAGGCTGGTGACGTTAACCGCCGATGTGTTGGATGTCAGCCGCCTGTTTTATGGCGGCAATCCAGACGTAAAACTGAAGCCAGAGAAATTCGCCATTTTACCGTTTCTCGGCCCCGAGGCAGTGATGGAAGTTCAGGTCACGCAGCTTGTGGGCGCCAATAAGGTGAGCATGGATGATGCGCGATTGCGCGCGGTGCGCAAGAACGGGTTGCACGAAAAATTGACGATGCAGGGCGTCTTTAATGATGGCTCGGATATGTTGATGGATATTGAGCGCGAAACGGTTTTCAGACGGACGTTTTTTGTGCAGGCGGAGCGCGCCAATAATTTGTTCCGCATGTTTGACTGGATTGAAGAAATGTCGGGCGGGTCACTGGTTGCGCAGGGCAAGATTTACGATAATGGGGATGTGATTGATGGCCGCCGCCGCGACCTAAGCGGGCGTTTGACAATGACCGGATTTCGCGCCCGCAATGTGCCGGTCTTGGCATCTATCGTCTCTTTGGCATCGCTGAGCGGCATTGCCGATACGCTGTCGGGTGATGGCATAAAATTTGATAAAGCACAGGGCAATTTCACTTTCAGTGAGGGGCGGTTATCGATCAAGAAAGGCCGCATGCATGGCGCGGCTGTCGGCATTACGTTGCAGGGCGATTATGATATTGATTCCGGCGATATCGATTTTGGCGGGACGGTTATCCCGTCTTACACGCTCAATTCTCTGTTCGGTAAAATTCCGATTGTCGGGCCTATTTTGTCGGGTCGTCGCGGGGAGGGTATTCTCGGCATTGGTTATCGCGTTTCCGGTGAAGCGGGCAAAGCCAATGTGCTGGTCAATCCGCTATCGGTTCTGACGCCCGGTTTTTTACGCCGCATTTTCGAAATAGGCATTGGGCTTGAAGATGGCGACACCCACCCATTGCCCGAACTGGAAGAGCCGGATTTAACCGAATAAATTTTGCAGGCTTAAACCGGGCGAAGCAGCACGTGACGCTTCTTGCCGAAGGATAATTTAACATTGCCGTCTTTAATGTCGTCATTGCTGAGGGTGACGCCAATATCATTTTGCGCCGCATCATTTATTTTCGCACCGCCGCCTTGCACCAAACGCCGGGCCTCGCCGTTTGATTTGGCCAGTCCGGCCAGCACAAAGGCTTCCAGTAACCCCAAACCGGCTTCCAATTTGGCAGCCTCAATATCGACGCTGGGCAGGTCGGCACTGCCGCCGCCTTCAAATGTCTCCAGTGCTGTAGCCTCGGCTTTTTCTGCTGCCGCGCGACCGTGGCACATGGCGGTGGCCTCCGTTGCCAGAATTTTCTTGGCGTCGTTTAGCTCCGCGCCCTCAAGGCTTTCAAGGCGGACGATGTCGTCCAGGGACAATTCGGTGAACAGCCTCAAAAAACGACCCACATCGGCGTCTTCCGTATTGCGCCAAAATTGCCAGTAATCATAGACCGGCAGCATGTCGTCATTCAGCCAGACCGCGCCTTGCGCTGTCTTACCCATTTTTGCGCCCGATGAGGTCGTCAGCAGATTTGTTGTCAGACCAAAAACCGATTTTTGGTCACAGCGCCGCGTCAGCTCAATGCCGTTAACGATGTTCCCCCATTGGTCGCTGCCGCCCATTTGCAAGCTGCAATCATAACGTCGGTTCAGTTCAAGAAAATCATAGGCCTGCAAAATCATATAATTAAACTCGAGGAAGCTGAGCGGTTGCTCGCGCTCAAGGCGCAGCTTCACGCTTTCAAAGCTCATCATCCGATTGACCGAAAAATGGCGACCGTAATCACGCAAGAATTCGATATAATTCAGACCGGAAAGCCATTCATCATTATCGACCATAATGGCATCGGTCGGGCCATCGCCAAAAGTCAGAAAACGCTCAAATGTGGCGCGAATGGTTTTCTTATTCGCATCGATTTTATCCTGCGTCAAAAGCTGGCGGCTTTCGTCTTTACCCGAAGGGTCGCCAACTTTTGTCGTGCCGCCGCCAATGACCACAATCGGGCGGTGTCCGGCCTGTTGCAGGCGACGCAGCATGAGAATCGAAATCAAATTGCCGACATGCAAAGACGGGGCGGTGCAGTCATAGCCGATATAGCCGGTGACGACGCCCTCAAGCGCGGCGGTGTCCAGCGCGGCATCATCTGTGCATTGCGCGATAAAGCCGCGTTGGTCGAGCGTTTTGAGAAATTCTGATGTATAAGTCATGAGTTCATCTGTTAAGCAAAGCCCTCGCTAAAATCAAGGGGACAAAATCGAGTGGGACGGATTAATGGCGGTAGCGGAAAAATCTTTGAAGGCATCATTGGGGTTGATGAGCGGCACATCGCTTGACGGCGTTGATCTGGCGCTGCTGGTGACCGATGGCGCGGCGGCTATTGCGTTTCAGCGCGATGGTTTTGTGCCATATGATGCGCCGACGCGGGCCCTGCTGCGCGACGTGCTTGCTGAGGCCGTTCAGTGGCCGACGGCGCGGTTGAAAAACCCAGCCGATTGGCCGCCTATGCTGCGCGCCGCTGAGGAGGCTGTTACCGCCGCGCATATTGCTGCGGTGCGGGGTTTTGTTGCGGAAACGGATAATCTTGAGCTTATCGGCTTTCACGGCCAGACCATAACCCATCGCCCCGATGAGGCTTTTACTTTGCAAATCGGTGACGGGCAGGCTTTAGCCTATTCGCTTGGCTGCAATGTCGTCGGGCAGTTTCGCCGCGCTGATATGCAAAATGGCGGGCAGGGCGCGCCGCTGGCGCCGCTTTTCCATGCCGCACTGGTGGGCGATGACCGCCCGCAAGCCGTGCTTAATTTAGGCGGTGTCGGCAATATAAGCTGGCTCGGCTCAAAAAAAAGCACAAAAACCGGCACAGATGATGACATGCTGGCTTTCGATACCGGGCCGGCCAATGCATTGATTGATGATTGGGTGGGTGACAAAACCGGCGCGCCTTTTGACCAAGATGGCGCGCTTGCTGCCGCCGGTGATGTTGATGCAACGGCTTTGGCGACGCTGATGGCGCATGATTATTTTGCCAAGCCGCCGCCCAAATCGCTCGACCGTTTATCTTTCCCGACCCACGCGATTCAAGACTTGTCGTGCGAAGATGGTGCAGCAACTTTAACCGCTTTCACGGCAGAGGCTGTGGCGCACGGCCTTGGGCATTGTCCGGCAAAACCGGCCCGGCTCATTTTATGCGGCGGCGGGCGGCACAATAAAACGCTATGCACCATGTTGGCTGAACGCTGCGGCTTGGAAATCGTCGATTGCGATGCGCTTGGCTGGCGCGGCGATAGTTTGGAGGCGCAGGCTTTTGCGTGGTTGGCTGTGCGCGCGCTTAACGGCTTGCCATTATCGCGCCCCGAGACAACCGGTGTGCGACAAGCGTGTTCGGGGGGCGAATTATATAAAGCCGGCTAGCCGATTTCGCTGATGCGACGGTCGAGATAAGTGCCAACGGTTGTGTCGAGCGTATCCATATCTTTTTCAAAGAAATGATTGGCGCCTTTGATGTTTTCATAGTCAACGGTGATGCCTTTTTGCGCTTGCAGGCGTTCGACTAATTTTTCCGTGTCGTCTTTCGGCACAATGCGGTCAGCCTCGCCATGCACAATCAAGCCGCTGGCCGGACACGGGGCAAGAAATGTGAAGTCATAAAAATTGGCCGGTGGCGCAACCGAGACAAAGCCCGAAATTTCGGGGCGGCGCATTAAAAGCTGCATACCAATCCAAGCGCCGAAGCTATAACCTGCAATCCAGCATTGGCGCGCATCGACGCTGAGGCTTTGCAGCCAGTCAAGCGCGGCGGCGGCATCTGATAATTCGCCCAAGCCCTCGTCAAACTCGCCCTGGCTGCGCCCAACACCGCGAAAATTAAATCGCAGCACCGAAAAGCCGCGATCAGCGAATTGGTGGTAAAGCTGATAGGCAACCGGATTATTCATATTGCCACCAAGCTGCGGCAAGGGGTGCAGAATCAGCGCAATCGGCGCACCGGTCTCTTTTTTCTGCGTAAAACGACCCTCAAGCCGTCCCTCAGGTCCATTAAAAATCACTTCAGGCATAAGGCGCTCCCACAACGCTTAATCTTGACTAAATTGGTCGGATTTACTATATCCAAGATGACTTGCGCCTGTGATAGCCAATAGCACAGGGGGATTGCAAGAATATTCGTAAAACACCATTGATTTCATAAGGTTATGGGGCGATGAAGATTTCAACAAGAGGCCGTTATGCGGTCATGGCAATGGCCGATATGGCTCAACAGGTCAAAAACGGGGCGACCGGCCCGGTGAGTTTGGCTGATATCAGCGCGCGCCAAGAGATTTCATTGAATTATCTCGAGCAGATTTTCGGCGATTTGCGCCGTGGTGAATTGGTCGAAAGCCGCCGTGGCAAAATGGGTGGCTATTTGCTGGCAGCGCCGCTTGATGCCATTCGCATTGGCGATGTTATTCGCGCTGTTGATGAGCCGGTAGAGGTGACGCGCTGTGGTGCTTCCGCGGGGTGCCTGAAAAAAAGCGGTCGCTGTTTGACGCATGATTTATGGGCGCATTTGGGCGGCACAATTCATGCGTTTTTGAACTCAATTTCATTGGATGATTTGGTTGATGGGCGGATGCCGCAAGTGCTGGAGGCCGCCGAATGAGCCGCACCTATCTTGATTATAATGCGACAGCCCCCCTGCGCCCTGAGGCGCGCGAGGCGCTGCTGGCGGCATTGGATATCGGCAATCCGTCTTCGGTGCACGAAGAGGGGCGCAAAGCGCGTGCGCTGGTTGAGGCGTCACGGGCCGATGTGGCGGCACTGGTCGGCGCGCCTGCTGAGACCGTTATTTTTACCTCGGGGGGTACCGAGGCCTGTAATCTGGCACTTGGTCTGCGCCAAGCTGCGGCAGGCGAGATTAAGCGGCTATTGGTCAGCGCGATTGAACACAGCGCCGTATTGGCCGCCGCGAAGGAAAGCGGTTTGCCGGTCGAAGAAGTGCCGGTCAGCAAAGACGGCGTGCTGGATTTGGGTGCGCTCGACGCGGCCTTGACCAATGAAACACCGGCGCTGGTTTGCGTCATGCTGGCCAATAATGAAACCGGGGTTATTCAGCCGATTGCCGAGATTGCCGCCAAAACCCGCGCGCATGGCAGCCTGCTGTTTTGCGATGGCGTTCAAGCGGCCGGCAAAATGCCAATAAATATGTTCGCTCTTGGTGTTGATGCGCTCAGCCTATCGGGCCATAAAATCGGCGCGCCTATGGGCATTGGGGCACTGGTCACACGCCCGGCTGTGGTTGTGCCGCCGCAATTAATCGGCGGTGGGCAAGAGCTTGGGCGCCGGGCAGGGTCTGAGAATATTTCCGGTATTGCCGCTTTCGCCGCCGCCGCGCGGGCCGCCATGCGCGACCTTGAGGGGTTTGCCGAATTGGCCGTCCTGCGCGATGAAATGGAAACCGCGCTGCAAGCCGTGCAGCCGCAGGTTGAGGTTTTTGGCAAAGGCGCCCCGCGTTTGGCCAATACCAGCTGTTTTGCTTTGGGCGGGTTAAACGCTGAAACACTGGTCATGGCGATGGATTTGGCAGGTATCTCGGTGAGCGCCGGATCGGCCTGTTCCAGCGGCAAGGTGTCGCGCAGCCATGTGCTGGCTGCCATGCAGTCCGAACCCCATATAAGAAAGGGCGTATTGCGGGTCAGCCTCGGCTGGCAAAGCCAAGCAAGTGATACGCAAAAACTGGTTGATGAATGGAGCAAGCTGGCCGGACAAGCGCTGGCTGCGGAGTAGAAAATGAGCGAAGCAAAAGCCTCGATTGATAAAGACACGGTTGACCAGGTCGCCAAATTTGGCGGTGAGCATTATAAATATGGCTTCACCACCGAGATTGATGTCGACAAAATTCCCAATGGGTTGAGCGAAGACATTGTGCGGTTTATTTCAGCCAAAAAAGAGGAGCCGCAATGGCTGCTCGATTGGCGTCTCGACGCCTATGAGCGCTGGAAAACGATGGATGAGCCTGATTGGGCGCATGTCGATTATCCGAAAATCAATTATCAAGATTTATGTTATTACGCGGCGCCGAAATCTATGGAAGCCGGGCCGAAAAGCCTTGATGAGGTTGACCCGCAGCTTTTGGAAACCTATTCCAAATTGGGAATTCCGCTGCAAGAGCAAGAAGTTTTGGCCGGGGTGAAAAAAATTGCCGTTGATGCGGTGTTTGACAGCGTATCCGTCGGCACGACTTTCCGCGAGGAACTGGCTAAGGATGGCGTCATTTTTTGCTCGTTCTCAGAAGCGGTGCAAGAGCATCCGGAACTGGTGAAGAAATATCTGGGTTCGGTTGTGCCAAAATCGGATAATTATTTTGCCGCGCTCAATTCGGCTGTCTTCTCTGACGGCTCGTTTTGCTATATCCCGCCCGGCGTTAAATGCCCGATGGAATTGTCGACTTACTTCCGCATCAATGAAGCCAATACCGGACAATTTGAACGCACTTTGGTGATTGCCGATAAGGGCGCTTATGTCAGCTATCTGGAAGGCTGCACTGCACCCATGCGCGATGAAAACCAATTACACGCAGCAGTTGTAGAGCTGGTGGCGTTGGAGGATGCGGAGATAAAATACTCGACCGTTCAAAATTGGTATCCGGGTGATGAGAATGGCAAGGGCGGGATTTATAATTTCGTTACCAAGCGCGGCGATTGCCGCGAGGCGCGCGCGCGCATTAGTTGGACGCAGGTTGAAACCGGCTCGGCGGTGACGTGGAAATATCCAAGTTGTATCCTGCGCGGCGACGACTCGGTTGGCGAGTTTTATTCCATCGCCATTTCCAACAATATGCAGCAAGTCGATAGCGGCACGAAAATGCTGCATCTCGGCAAGAACACGTCGAGCCGGATTATCTCGAAAGGCATCTCGGCGGGACGTTCGTCCAATGCCTATCGCGGACAAGTGAACGTGCACCCCAAAGCGGCCGGTGCGCGTAACTTCACCCAATGCGACAGCTTGCTCATCGGCGATAAATGCGCCGCGCATACCGTGCCCTATATTGAGGCGAAAAACCTGTCTGCCGTGCTTGAGCATGAGGCAACAACCTCGAAAATCAGCGACGACCAGCTGTTTTTCTGCCAGCAACGCGGCCTTGATCCGGAGGAGGCCGTGGCGCTTATCGTCAATGGTTTTTGCCGTGACGTATTACAACATTTGCCGATGGAGTTTGCCGTGGAAGCGCAAAAGCTGGTCGGTATTTCATTGGAAGGAAGCGTCGGATGAGTGCGTTGTTGAACATTGATAATCTGCATGCGGGCATTGATGGCAAACCGATATTGAACGGCTTGTCGCTGTCTATTCGGCCGGGTGAAGTTCACGCGATTATGGGGCCGAACGGCTCGGGCAAATCGACCCTATCTTATGTGCTGTCGGGGAAAGACGGCTATGAGGTGAGCGGCGGTGATATGATGTTTGAGGGTCAATCGCTGGCCGATATGGCGCCGGAAGAGCGCGCCATTGCCGGGTTGTTTTTGGCTTTTCAATATCCGTTGGAAATTCCGGGCGTCACCAATATGACGTTTCTGAAAACCTCGCTCAACGCCATCTTGCGCGGTCGTGGCGAAGACGAGATGGATGCGGCGAGCTTTCTTCGCCTTGCACGCGAGAAATCGCGCGCGCTTGGCATGAACGATGAAATGCTCAAGCGGCAGCTGAATGTCGGTTTTTCCGGCGGCGAGAAAAAGCGCAATGAGATTTTGCAAATGGTCATGCTGGAACCAAAGCTGGCGATTCTTGATGAGACCGATAGCGGACTTGATATTGATGCGCTGAAAACAGTTGCGGAGGGTGTGAATGCATTGCGCGCGCCCGACCGCGGCATGTTGGTCATCACCCATTATCAACGCCTGCTCGATTTCATTAAGCCTGATGTCGTGCATGTTATGGCCGCCGGTCGGATTGTTAAATCGGGCGGGGCGGAACTGGCTCTGGAGCTTGAAAAATCAGGTTATGCTGAATATGTCGGAGAAACCGTAAATGCTTGATGCGCAAAGCTATTTTGACCGTATCAGCGGTGATTTGTCGGGCGACATTGCGGCACGGGCATCTGCTTTGGCGGCGGCTGAGGCAGTCGGTCTGCCGACCCGCCGGCAGGAGGCTTGGCACTATACTGATGTGGCGCGGCTGCTTGGCAAACCGACCGATGACACCATTGAGGGTGTCGATTTTGCGGCACTCAACCCGCTTATGGCCGTGTTTGATAATGGCAGGCTGGAAGCGGCGCCCAACGCGCAAGGGCTCACGGTTTCGCCGTTTCAGCATGATGGGGCAACCGCCAATAACGCCGTGCTGAACTATAATGCGGCTCTGGCGCAAGATGGATTGGTCGCCGAGCTTTCCGGTGCGTTGGCACAACCACTGGTTGTAACGACGCAAGGCGACGAGTCGGTTCATTTGCATCACAAAATCATACTCGCGCCTGACGCGAAAGCGGTGCTGGTCGATAATCATATGAGCCAAGGCTATACCAATGCGCGGTTTGATATTGCGCTGGGCGCGGGGGCTGAATTGACCCTTATTCGCGTGCAACAAGCCGGTCATCAAATCGGCACATCGCAGATTAAGCTGTCTGAGAACGCGCAAGTGAAAACCATTGCTTTGGTCACAGGCGGCGCGCTGGCGCGCCATGAAGCCAATGTTGAATTTACCGCGCGCGGGGGCCATGCCGAATTGCACAGCGCGGTGCTGGGGCGCGGCGAAAACCATGCTGACTTTACTTATGTGATTGACCATAAGGCGGCAGAAACAACAAGTAATACAAGTGCTTATAATGTGTTGGACGCTGCTTCGCGTGGCGTGTTTCAGGGCAAAGTCATTGTGCGTAAAGACGCACAACATGTTGACGCGCAAATGCAAACACGCGCCATGATGTTGTCGGAAGGGGCGGAAATGGACGCCAAGCCGGAGCTTGAAATTTATGCTGATGACGTGGCCTGCGCGCATGGCTCGGCAATCGGTGAATTGGATAGGGACGCGCTGTTCTTCTTGCGCTCGCGCGGGCTTGACGAGGGCAGCGCGCGCTATCTTTTGGTCGCCGGATTTATCGAGCAAGTTCTGTCTCACATTGATGATGAGGCAATGGCCGACACGCTGCGTGCGTTAATTGCCCAAAAAATTTCCGCGCAGTTTTCAGTTGAGGGGGCCGCGTAATGGGAGCCGCTTTTGATGTTAACGCCATTCGGGCGCAATTTCCGGGCCTCGCCAATGAGGTTTATGGCAAGCCACTTGTCTATCTCGACAATGCAGCCTCGGCGCAAAAACCGTCTGCCGTGCTTGATCGCATGCATGGTTTTGCCACCCATGAATATGCCAATGTGCATCGTGGACTGCATTATTTGTCGAATAATGCGACCAATGCGTTTGAGGCGGCGCGTGAGACGACGCGGAAATTCATCAATGCCGAAACGACGGACCAGATTATTTTCACCGGCGGCGCGACCGATGCCATCAACCTTATCGCCTATGGTTTTCTCGAGCCGCAAATCGAAGCGGGTGACGAGATTATTCTGTCGGAGATGGAGCATCACTCGAATATCGTGCCGTGGCACTTTATGCGCGAACGGCATGGCGCGGTGCTGAAATGGGTGCCGGTGACCGATGAGGGCGCGTTGGATATGGCGGCCTATGAAGCGGCGTTTTCTGACAAGACGAAATTCGTTGCGCTGACGCAAATGTCGAACGCGCTGGGCACAATCACACCGGCCAAGCAACTGGTTGATATTGCGCATAAAAACGGCGTGCCCATTCTGCTCGATGGCTGTCAGGGCGCGGTGCATTTGAAAACCGACATGCAGGCGCTGGGCGCTGATTTTTACGTTTTTTCCGGCCACAAGGTTTACGGGCCGACGGGTATCGGTGTGCTTTACGGCAAGGCCGACCGATTGGCCGAGATGCGTCCGTTCCGCGGCGGTGGTGAGATGATACGCGAAGTATCGAAAGAAGTGATTACCTATGGCGACGCGCCGCACCGCTTTGAGGCTGGCACGCCGCCGATTATCGAAGTTATCGGTTTGGGCGAGGCGTTGGGCTGGATGATGGATATCGGTTTTGACGCGATGCAGCGCCACGAAAATAAGCTGCGCGACCATGCGATGGAAGCGGTGGGCGCGATTAACCGCGTGAAGATTTATGGCACAGCGAAAGATAAGGGCGCGATTGTGTCCTTCGGGGTCGATGGCATTCACCCGCATGATTTGGCGACGGTGATTGACCGCAGCGGCGTTGCCGTGCGCGCCGGACACCATTGCGCGCAACCGCTAATGACGCGATTTGACGTGCCGGCCACGGCGCGCGCCTCATTTGCCGTGTATAATACGCATGATGAAGTTGACGCGCTGGTGGCGGCGTTGAATAAAGCGATTGAATTTTTCGGGTGAACGGGAATATGACTGACGAAAAAGACATGCCGGTAATCGATACCTCCCTCCCTACCGAGGTGGAAACGGAACACACGGAGCCAGTTGCGATTGAGGATTTGTCGCCACAAATGGCAGCCCTGACCGATGATATTGTCGGCGCGATGAAGAGCGTTTATGACCCCGAGATTCCTGTCGATATTTACGAGCTGGGGCTGATTTACCGTGTTGATATTTCAGATGATCGCGATGTCACCATTGATATGACACTGACCGCGCCGGGTTGTCCGGTGGCTGAGCATATGCCGCGCTGGGTAGAAGATGCGGTGCGCTCGGTGGACGGTGTTGGTGATGTTGTGGTAAATATGACTTTCGAGCCGCCCTGGGATCCAAGTCGCATGTCGGACGAAGCCCGCGTTGCGTTGAATATGTTTTAACGAAAACGGAATATGAGATGAGCCAAACCTACGAAATACCAAAAGCCATAACACTGACCGAGCGCGCCGCCGCGCGCGTGAAGGATATTATGGCAAAATCGGAAACGCCGAAAATCGGCATTCGCCTCGGTGTTAAAAACGGTGGCTGCGCCGGCATGGAATACACGATGGATTATGCCGAGGACAAGCAGCCGCTTGATGAGTTGGTTGAGGACAAAGGTGTAACGATTTTGATCGAGGCCAAAGCGGTTTTGTTTTTGCTGGGCACGGAAATGGACTGGGAGGAAGACACGCTGTCAGCCGGTTTCCGCTTCAACAATCCCAACCAGACCGATGCCTGTGGCTGTGGCGAGAGCGTTACCATTATACCGGCACAAGCGCCCGTTAATTAACCCCACGCATTGAATAAGGGAATAAAATGGACCAATCACTCGAGACGATTTTGGGACTGCTGAAACTTGAGCGGCTTGAGGTCAATCTGTTTCGCGGTCAAAGCCCGAACGAACAACGCCAGCGCGTTTTTGGCGGGCAGGTGCTGGGCCAAGCGCTGATGGCAGCTTGCTATACGGTAGAGGATATGTTCTGCCACAGCTTCCATAGCTATTTCCTGCGGCCTGGCGACCCTGATACACCGATCATTTATGAGGTGGATACGGCGCGTGATGGCAAAAGTTTTGCCTCGCGGCGCGTCATCGCCATTCAGCACGGCAAACAAATTTTCAACATGGCGGCCAGCTTTCAGCGTTTCGAAGAAGGGCGCGAGCACCAAATTCAAATGCCCTATGCGCCCGACCCTGAAACGCTGAAAAGCGATTATGAAATGCGGCTGGAAAATGCCGAGAAAATCCCCGAGAAGTATCGCGATAGCTGGCTGCGCCGCCGCCCGTTTGAGGTGCGTCCGGTCAGTCCTAAAGATATTTTCGCGCCCGAACCGGCTGAGCCGCGCAATATTGTGTGGGTTAAGGTTGACCCCGGCATGCCAAAGGATTTTGCGACCAATCAGGCGATGCTGTCTTATATTTCCGACACCTCGCTGCTCGACACATGCATGCGCCCACATGCGCTGAGCTATATGAACCCGAAATTGCAATCGGCCAGCCTCGACCACGCGATGTGGTTTTACCATGAATTTGAGGCGAATGACTGGCTGCTTTATGTGCAAGACAGCCCGGCCTCAGCCGGTGGGCGGGGCGTGAATTTCGGCCACTTTTTCACCCGCGACGGCAAGCTCATTGCGACAGCCGCTCAAGAGGGTCTCATCCGGGTTCACGATTAAACGATAGCCGACTTCGCACCGCTTGGCGGCGCGTCGCTGGCGCAAGGCGGGCTAGGGTTCACGGCGTTCACCGAGCCCTTTTAGCGCAAGAGGGTCTCATCCGCGTTCACGATTAGGCTGCTTCGTTATGGCCCAAATGCTGGGTCAGGGTGGTGATGAGCTCGTCTGCCGCCTCGGGGATAACCGTTCCGGGCGGGAAGATGGCTTTGGCACCGGCCTCGCGAAGTGCGTCGAAATCTTGCGGTGGAATAACCCCGCCGACAATCACCATCATGTCCTCTTTGCCTTCAGCCGCCAGCGCATCGCGTAATTCCGGCACCAGTGTCAGGTGGCCTGCGGCCAATGAGGAGACACCGACAATATGCGCGCCCGCTTTAATGGCGTCTTTGGCGGCCTCCTCGGGTGTTTGGAACAACGGTCCGGCGACCACCTCAAAACCCAAATCGGCCAAGGCCGTGGCCACGACTTTTTGCCCGCGATCATGTCCGTCTTGCCCCATTTTGGCGAGGTAGATAGACGGGGCGCGGCCTTCGCGCGCGCTAAAGCGCTCAATCATATCACGGACTTTCACAATATTCGGATCGGTACTGCCAAAGTCTTTTTCATAAACATCAGAGATGACCTGCGGCTTGGCTTCATGGCGGTTATAGACTTGCTCCATGGCGCTGGAGATTTCGCCCACCGTTGCTTTGGCTCGGCCCGCATTGACGGCCAGCGCCAGCAGGTTGCCTGCCATACCGGATGAGGGACCGGCCTCGGCGGCTTTGGTCAGCGCGGCGAGGGCGGCTTGCGTCTCGGCTTCATCGCGGCTTGCGCGCAAGGCTTTCAGCCGGTCGATTTGCGCCGTCCGGACAGCCGAATTATCAACTTTCAACACATCAACCGCGTCCTCATTTTGCAGCTTGAATTTGTTGACGCCGACCACTGTTTGGCGACCGCTATCAATCCGCGCTTGCGTGCGGGCGGCGGCTTCCTCAATCCGCATTTTCGGAATGCCTTGCTCAATCGCTGCGGCCATGCCGCCCAGCTTTTCAACTTCCTGAATGTGCGACAGCGCGCGCGCTGCTAAATCATGCGTTAGTTTTTCGACAAAATAGCTGCCGCCCCACGGGTCAATAACCTTGGTGGTGTTGCTTTCCATTTGCAGCATGAGCTGCGTGTTGCGCGCGATACGCGCCGAGAAATCCGTCGGTAGCGCCAGCGCTTCGTCAAAGCTATTTGTGTGCAGGGATTGCGTATGACCCTGGGTGGAGGCCATCGCCTCAATACAGGTGCGCACGACATTATTGTAGATATCTTGCGCCGTTAGGCTCCAACCCGAAGTCTGGCAATGGGTACGCAATGCAAGTGATTTCGGGTTTTGCGCGCCCAGCCCTTGCATCAATTGTGCCCAGAGCAAGCGGGCGGCGCGCATTTTGGCAATCTCCATAAAGAAGTCTTTGCCAATCGCCCAGAAGAAAGATAAGCGCGGTGCAAAAGCGTCAATATCCAGCCCCGCCGCGACACCGGCGCGGGCATATTCCACACCATCAGCCAGCGTATAGGCCAGCTCGAGATCAGCCGTCGCGCCGGCTTCTTGCATGTGATAGCCGGAGATGGAAATGGAGTTGAACTTCGGCATATGCGCCGAGGTATAGGCAAAAATATCTGAGATAATCCGCATGCTCGGCTTGGGCGGATAAATATAGGTATTGCGCACCATAAACTCTTTCAGAATATCGTTCTGAATGGTGCCGGCCAGTTTATCGGGGCTGACACCTTGCTCTTCCGCCGCCACAATATACAACGCCATAATCGGCAGCACCGCGCCATTCATGGTCATGGAGACCGACATGGTATCGAGCGGAATACCGGCAAACAGGGTGCGCATATCCAAAATCGAGTCAATCGCCACGCCGGCCATGCCGACATCACCAAAGACGCGCGGATGGTCGCTATCATAGCCACGGTGGGTCGCCAAGTCGAAAGCCACCGACAAGCCTTTTTGACCGGCCTTTAAATTACGACGGTAAAAGGCGTTGGATTCCTCAGCTGTTGAGAAACCGGCATATTGGCGCACGGTCCACGGTTTGTTGACATACATGGTCGAATACGGCCCGCGAATATAGGGTGCGATGCCGGGATAGCTGTCGAGATAGGGCAGGCCGTCTCGGTCTTCCGCCGTGTAGAGCGGTTTGATGTCGATGCCTTCAGGGGTTTGCCGCAGGGTTGCCGCAGCGTCATTGTCTTGCGCGGCTTTGGCCGCATTTTGCCATGCGCCGATATCGCTATGCGCTGACAGGTTTAAAGACAGTTTGGAAAAATCAGGGAGCTTGCTCATTTTTATAACCCCAATGTCTTGTGAATGTCTTTGAGGAAACTCAGCGCGGCGCATCCGGCAAAGCAATAAGCGTCAATGGCGGGTATGGCGCGCGGGTTACCCGCCAGTGCAATATGGGTGGCGCCCGCCTCTTTCAACGCATTGGCAACCGCTTCTGCATGGCTATCGTAATCATCATCACTGCCGCAAATCACCGCCAGTTTGGCGTTGGATTTTTTAAACGCTTCGGCAATCGCCACGGCATCTGTGCTGCCTTCACCACTTAGCGCATGAAGCCCGCCCGCCGCATAGACATTCGCGGCGAAATTGGCGCGCGGTGTAAAGCGCGCCATATCACCAATATTGGCGAGGAAGACTTTCGGCTTGGCTTTTTGCGCGGCGTGGCGCAACTGCTCATAAGCCGCCGACAGGCGGTAGCCTTTATCCCGGCCTGTCTCAAGCGGTGCTTCCTCCAAATTGGGAAACGCGCTGACGCCGACAAGCGGCATGGCGCGGCTATCAATCGCCGCGTCAAAAGCGGCGCGCGCCTCAGTCAAAGTCTCATTGATATGCGCTTGCGCTTGGCTGATGCCACCGGCGGCTTCGATTTTCTGAAACGCATCCCATGCCGCTTCAGCCAGTTGTGTGGTCAGGCTTTCAATATACCAACTGCCACCGGCCGCATCGGCCACGTGACCGATATAGCTTTCTTCCTGCAATATCACCTGCGTATTGCGCGCAATGCGGCGCGTCAGCGTGTTATCAGCTGCGCTGGTAGCGGTGCAGGGCGCAATGGTCAGCATCTCGACACCGGCAATGCCCGCACCCATAGCGGCCGAGGTGGCGCGCAGAATATTGACCCACGGGTCGACATCGGAAAACGCCCGAAGACTGGTCTCAGCGTGAATTTGTGGGGCGATGTCAGAAACCCCGACAGCCGCCGTAATATTTGCAAACAACACGCGCATCGCTCGAATTTTTGCCAATGTGGCGAAGAAATCGACATCTGCCGAAACGGTCAGAGTGATTTTTGACAGCGCCTCCGCCGTGTCCATACCGGTCGCTTCCAGCGCGCGCAGGCCTTCGGTCAATTCGGCCAGCATCCAGCCAAGCTCTTGTGGCACACCGGCACCTTGCGCGTGATAAGCCGCGCCATTGGCGGTCATCAGGCGGGCAGATCGGCGACTTTCGGCAATATCAGCCCATGCCACGGCATCGTTTGCCGACAGGTTGAGGTATACCGGCACATCACCGACGCCATGCTCGTCGAGGAAGGCCAGCACGGTTTGGGCATTATCCGGCGAAGCAGAGGCCAGAGATAGCGGGGCGATGTCGAACATCACCCCCTTAAGCAAGGCGTCGAGCGTTTTGGCGTCGGCACTATTTTCAGAAAAATCTAACGTAATTGCGCTCACGCCGCCTGCGAGGTCGGTCAGTATCGCGTCATTATCTGCCGATTTACGGCCAATAATGATGCGCTGGGCGATATGCCAGGGCAAAAACTTGTTGTTGAGCGGCTTGGCCCCGCGCGTAAAGGGAGCGAATCCCGGCATGCCCGATGGGTTGTCGCGGGTGGTGCTATTGGCTTCTGTGTAAAGCGGTTGGCGCGAGAAACCGGCAAGGTCATTAGAGGTCAGTGTTTCCGCCGCCTTACCGCGCAATGCGGTCTCGACGGCTTGCAGCCAATCGTCTTGCGACGGCGCGTCAAACTCATTTCCCAGCTCTAACTCACTCACGGCTGTCCCCCTCAACCATCTTCTGTTTTCAGTAGATAGCTTATGGATAACATCAAGGCAATAAGCGCCGGTATCCAACTCGCAATAATCGGAGGCATGAGGTTCAGTTCCCCCATTAAAACAATGAAATCATTAAATAAAAATAGGCTAAACCCGCACAGAACCGAAAGACCGAGCGTCTGCCCGCTGGTGAACATGCGCCCTGTCGGCAGCGAAAAACACGCGGCCACCATAACCATCGCCATCAGCAAAATCGGCAAAGCGAGCAATGATTGAAACCGCACTTCATGGCGCGTCACGTCAATGCCGCTATTTCCGGCAGCAGCGATATAACCGGGCAACTGCCAAATATTGATGATGCGCGCATTGGCAAAATTATCGGCCAGACTGCTGCGCGTGAGGCTGCTCGATAAATCCCATTGCGGCATGGTTTTGACGGCCTCGCCACTGCGATAAAAACGCGGCCTATCGAGCCTGAATAGCCCGCCGCTAATCTGTCCGGTCGGGGCGGTGATGCGGCTTTCAAATGCACCGGTCTCATCGAACTGAATAATTTCAATGTCCAGCAACCGTCCGGCTTGGTTTTCATCAATTTGCTTGGCGCGGCTGATATAGCTTCCGGTTCGCGTGGTTTCGCGAAACCAAATGCCACCGGTCGAAAAGCTTAAGCTCGATTTTTGAGAGGTCAGCTTGGTATAATTATCGGTGAAGCGATTGTGCAGCTGCGCGCCAATCGGCTCCAGCGCCAGGACAATCAGCGTCGATAAGACAAAGGTGAAAACCAGAAGCGGTTTTAAAAATTGCCAAACCGACAGACCGGCGGCGCGAATAACCGCAAGCTCTTGCGCTTGGCTGAGGCGCAGCAGGCAAAACACGGAGGCGAATAAAAACACGAAGGGCAGGAAGTCCATCAGCAGTAATGGCAGCCGGTGCAGGGTAAAGCCGAAGGCCGTGCCTGCGCCGAGATTGAGGCGATTGGCCAGACGCAGCATTTCCAGAAAATCGCCGAGCATGGCAATCGTGCCAAAACCCAAAGTGACAATCATCAGCCAGACCGCAAAGCGTCGGACCAGATAGAGATTGAGTGTGCTTATCATGTTGCGCGCCCCATCAAGCGGCCGAAAATCCTTTTGGCCATGTCAGGGTCGTTTTGGTTTTGAATAAACGCCATAAGACCGCCTATGAATATGACCGGCCAAATGAAGATAAGGGTCGGGCTGTTTTCCTCAACGGCCATATCGGCCAGAGCAATGACCCCGATTTGAAACATAATCGCCAGCAAAACGGCCACCATTACGCGCCGCCCATAACCGCTTCTGCTGATGCCACCCGCCGTGATGACGGCAAAGCCAATCAGCATGAAAACAACCGGCTGGGCGAGGTTGGAGATAAGTTCCAGCCCGCGCCCTTTCATGCGGGTGATGCGTTTTTCAGAGGTCACGCCATGCGCGGCGGGGTTCAGCAATTGGTGAATCATCATGTGATTGCGGTTAAAGG
>JAKMDW010000003.1 GCA_022426245.1 Alphaproteobacteria bacterium
AATGTTCAGCACCACTTCGCTATCGGTCATTTTGCCGATGCGCTGCTTCAGCTTCTCAATGTCAGCACCCTTTTTACCGATGATAACACCGGGGCGGGCTGAGTGAATTGTCACACGGCCGATAAGAAGGCGAAAAGAGGTTAATCATGGGCAAAGCATCGCTACAGCGGCAATTGCCGGAAAATGAAGCCAAGGCGGTCGGTCGGATGATCCGCACCAGCCCGCAAAAGCTGAACCTTGTTGCGCAACTTATTCGCGGCAAGAAAGCTGAACAGGCTTTGAATGATTTGACGTTCTCGCAACGTCGTGTCGCCGGTGAGGTGAAGAAAGTGCTGCAAAGCGCCATCGCCAATGCAGAGAACAATCACAATCTGGACGTTGACAGTCTCATCGTTTCAGAAGCCTATGTCGGCAAAAATTTGGTGATGAAGCGTTTCCGCGCCCGTGCAAAGGGTCGCGCTGCACGCATTTTGAAGCCATTCAGCCAACTCACCATTGTGGTGCGTGAAGTCGAGGAGAAAGCGTAATGGGACAGAAGGTCAATCCGATTGGCATGCGCCTCGGCGTCAACCGCACCTGGGAGTCGCGCTGGTATGCCGAAAAAGGCGAATATGCCAATTTGTTGCATGAGGATTTGAAAATCCGCGCCATGGCGTTCAAAGATTTGCGTCAGGCCGGTATTTCGCGCGTGGTTATTGAGCGCCCGCACAAAAAATGTCGTGTGACAATTCACTCAGCCCGCCCCGGTGTTATCATCGGTAAAAAGGGTGCTGACATTGAGAAGCTGAAGCAGCGCATCGGCAAAATGACCGATAGCGAAGTGGTGCTGAACATTGTTGAAGTGCGCAAGCCTGAGGTTGACGCGCAACTGGTTGCTGAGAGCATTGCCCAGCAGCTTGAGCGTCGCGTCGGCTTCCGCCGCGCCATGAAACGCGCTGTTCAATCAGCCATGCGTTTGGGTGCTTTGGGCATTCGTATTAATTGCGGTGGCCGTCTTGGCGGTGCTGAGATTGCCCGTACCGAATGGTATCGCGAAGGTCGTGTGCCGCTGCACACATTGCGCGCCGATATTGATTACGGTGTTGCCGAGGCGATGACGGCTTACGGTATTTGCGGCGTTAAAATCTGGATTTTCAAAGGCGAGATTATGGAGCACGACCCGATGGCTCGTGATCGTCGCAATGAGCCGAGCGACAATAATCGTCCGCAGCGTGCTCAAGGCTCAGGAGCATCGGAGAACTAAGTTATGTTGCAACCGAAGCGAACAAAATTCCGCAAGGCTCATAAGGGCCGTATTCGCGGCAATGCCAAAGGCGGCACAACGCTGACTTTTGGTTCATTTGGTCTGAAGGCGACTTCACCGGAGCGTGTTACCGCGCGCCAAATTGAGGCTGCCCGTCGTGTTATTACCCGCCACATGAAACGTGCCGGTCGTGTTTGGATCCGCGTCTTTCCTGATGTGCCGGTCTCGAAAAAACCGACCGAAGTTCGGATGGGTAAAGGTAAGGGGTCGCCGGAATATTGGGCGTGCCGCGTGAAGCCGGGCCGCATCATGTTTGAGATTGATGGTGTGAATTCCGAGGTCGCGCATGAAGCCTTGAAATTGGCTGCTGCAAAATTGCCGGTCGCCACGCGCATTGTTTCGCGCCCGGGTGAAGGACAATAGGTGTCACTATGAAAATGGCCGAAATCAAAGACATGACAGTTGACCAGCTTGATGACGAGCTGCTGAAACTGAAAAAAGAGCAACTTAATCTGCGCTTCCAGCAGGCTTCGGGCCAGCTTGAAAATACCGCCCGTATGCGGGAAGTGCGTCGCACCATTGCGCGGTTGAAAACAGCGCATAGCGCGGCGAACCAGTAGCCGGAACGAGGTAGGAAAATGCCAAAACGAGTTTTGCAAGGCACGGTAGTGAGCGATAAGGGCGACAAAACAGTTGTCGTTTCTGTCGAGCGCCGTTTCACCGATCCGGTGATGAAGAAGACCGTTCGTAAATCCAAGCGTTATCACGCGCATGATGCGAACAATGATGTGAAAGTCGGCGACAAGGTGGAAATCCGCGAATGTCGTCCGATTTCGAAATTGAAGAGCTGGGAAGTTATTCTCGGCGCTGCTGAGTAAGGGGTCTTATTATGATTCAGATGCAAACCAATCTGGATGTTGCCGATAATAGCGGCGCACGCCGGGTGCAGTGCATCAAGGTTCTCGGCGGTTCCAAACGGAAAACCGCTTCCGTCGGTGACACGATTGTTGTCTCTGTCAAAGAAGCTATTCCGCGTGGCCGCGTGAAGAAGGGTGATGTGATGCGTGCTGTTATTGTGCGCACTGCGAAGGAAATTCGCCGCCAAGATGGCAGCATTATCCGCTTTGATCGCAATGCCGCCGTTTTGGTCAGTGCGTCGGGCGAGCCTATCGGCACCCGTATTTTTGGCCCGGTGACGCGTGAGCTGCGTAGCAGTAACCACATGAAAATCGTGTCGCTGGCACCGGAGGTGTTGTAATGGCCGTGAAGCTGAAAATCAAAAAAGGCGATAAGGTGGTGGTTACGACCGGTCGCGATAAGGGCAAGAGCGGCGAAGTTATCTCCGTCTTCCCAACCGAGAACCGTGCTTTGGTGCAGGGCGTGAATATGGTGAAACGTCACCAGAAACAAACCGCGCAAAGCGAAGGCGGTATCATTAACCGCGAGGCCAAAATTCACATTTCCAATCTGGCGATTGCTGACCCCAAAGACGGTTCAGCAACCCGCATTGGTTTCAAAATCAATGATGACGGCACCAAGTCGCGCATTGCCAAACGTTCGGGAGAAGCAATCGATGGCTGATACGTCTTATATCCCGCGTCTGAAAACGCAATATCTGGACTCCATTCGTGGCGACCTGATTGAAAAATTCGAGTTGAAGAACCCGATGCAGGTTCCGGCGCTTGAAAAAGTTGT
>JAKMDW010000006.1 GCA_022426245.1 Alphaproteobacteria bacterium
ACCCCCGGCAGATTGCTCTGCCGGGGGTCACGCTCACTAGGGGATATCAAGTGCGCGAGAACTCGGGATAGGCTTCAATGCCCAGCTCTTCTTTATCGAGACCCAGCATTTCACCGTCTTCATCGACGCGAATACCCATCGACGCTTTCAGTATCGACCAGATAATGCCACTGGCAACCAGCGTGAAGATACCGACAGAGACGACACCGATGGCCTGCACTGAGTAGGTCGCATCGCTATTGGTCAGCGGCA
Organism: Alphaproteobacteria bacterium; assembly: GCA_022426245.1. Classification (GTDB taxonomy): domain Bacteria; phylum Pseudomonadota; class Alphaproteobacteria; order RS24; family RS24; genus UBA8337. The sequence goes on from JAKMDW010000006.1 coordinate 253, forward strand.
CAATCAGCGTGCCCCAAATACCGCAGACGAGGTGAGCCGGAATGGCACCCACAACATCATCTACTTTAAACTTGTCGAGCAGCGGCACCGCCAAGACAACCAGCACACCGCCAACAGCACCGATAAAGGCTGCTGCCGGAATAGACGGAGTCAGAGGTTCGGCTGTAATGGACACCAGTCCACCAATCGCACCGTTCAAGCACATGGTCAGGTCAATTTTGCCATAAAGCAGATTTGACGCGACCATTGCGGCCACTACACCGGCCGCAGCGGCCATATTGGTGTTGATGAAAATGTTTGAGATGGCTGCTGCATCGGCACCTGAACCCAGAGCCAGTTGCGAACCGCCATTAAAGCCGAACCAACCGAGCCACAGAATAAATGTGCCCAATGTTGCCAAAGGCATGCTTGAACCCGGTATCGGGTTGACTTCGCCATTGGGGCCGTATTTACCAGCGCGCGCGCCCAAAATTACGGCACCGGCTAGAGCGGCCCAACCACCGGTTGAGTGTACCAGCGTCGAACCGGCAAAGTCAGAAAAGCCCATGGCGTCGAGCCAGCCCGTGCCCCATTCCCAGCTGCCGACGATTGGATAAATAAATCCGGTCAGAAACAGCGTGAAGATAAGGAATGGCCACAGCTTCATGCGCTCGGCAATTGTGCCCGATACGATGGAAGCTGTTGTGGCACAGAAGACCATTTGGAAATACCAGTCAGAGCCCGACGCATAGCCGCCTGAGAAATCAGGTGCTTCGCCGCCAATGGCACTGTCATCAGCAGACCAAACAGAGAAGAGTTCGCCAATATAGCCGCCTTCTTCAATGCCATACATCAGATTATAACCAACCAGCCAGTACATCAGTCCGGCGATTGAGAACAATGAGATGTTTTTTACGCAAATGGTTGCAGCATTTTTCGACCGGACCATGCCGCTTTCTAGCATAGTAAAACCGGCGGCCATGAACATGACCAGGAAACCGCAGACTAGGAACAGGAATGTATTGAACACATAAGCTGTCTCTGGGCTAACTTCAGCGAGGGCCGGACCGGCTGCCAAAGACAAAGCCGAACCCAGTCCAAAAATTTTGAGAGTATTTTTCAACATTGGTGGATTCCTTTACAGTGCAGCAGAGCCGTTTTCGCCGGTCCGAATACGGATGGCTTCATCGACACCGACTACGAAAATTTTGCCATCACCGATTTTATCCGTATTGGCGGCTTCGCGAATGGCGGCACAAGCGGCCTCCACTTGCGCGTCATCGACAACAACTTCAAGCCGCATTTTCGGCAAGAAATTGATTTCATATTCAGCACCACGATAGATTTCGGTTTGACCTTTTTGACGACCGAAGCCTTTGGCTTCGGTCGCCGTCATGCCTTCAATACCTGCTGCGGTTAACGCTTCGCGAACGGCATCCAGTTTGAAGGGCTTGATTATCGCAAGGATAAGTTTCATGGGAGGAACCTTGTTTTAATCAAGCTTAGAAGCTTGCGCCCCAGCTAACGATGGCGCGCGTGTCGTCGCCCTCATCACCTGAGACTGTGAAAGTCATGTCGCCTTTTGACAGAGAGATCGACGTATCTTCGTCATCTTCTGAGTTTTCAAAAGATTCCATTCCGTAATGCAATGACATCGTCCAACCGTCATCAAGTTCATAATCGTAATCGACGGATAAATAGGTACCCTCGTCGGCATCAACGCCATCGTCTTCTGCAGAAACCAGCATGTAATAGCTAAGGCCCAAGCCCATCACGCTAGTGCTGACATAAATGTCTTCGAAATCAAGCGTTGAGTCAGCAGCGCCTGGGTACATGTAAGAAATGTAACCGACTTCAAGCGGAATTCCACCAATTTCAGTGGAGTAGCTTGCATACAAGTCTTGCTCATAGTTCGCGTCGGCTCCGCCGCCGCCAAGTGAGCCAGTCCAAGTGCCAACCGCAAACCCATTGCCGAAATCGATATCGATCCCGCCAGACAAACTGGCATCGCCGCCCGCTTGGGTATTACCGCGCCAAATGTAGTCAGTAGTTGCACCGACATTGCCAGTGATCTCGGCTGCCGATGCAATACCGGTCAAAGCTGTTCCCGAAACCAGCAAAGCTGCCAGGGTGCGGGTTGTTTTAGTAAAGTTTTGCATAATCATTCTCCTTGTAGACTTACGCCTACGAAGTATATGCAAGATTCGTGCCAAACCTCAAGACAGACCAGGGGGCGGCATTCAAATAGAAAAGGCGCCCCAAAAGGCACATTTTCAGACTGATAAAACGCCTATATTTTAGGCATTTATAATATTTTTATGATATTGCCTATTTTATAGGCTAATAATTAGCGTTTGCGCGCACCGGCGGCGTCGAGAGCCGGTCCAATACGTCCGGTGATGAACAAAAAATACATCTTGAAGTCACCAATTAAAGACCAAAGCGGGTAAGTAAAGGTCGCGGGCTTGTTTTTCTCAATGAAAAAATGCCCAACCCATGCGAAGAAATAACCGACCACCGGCAGTGCCCATAAATAAACCAAATGTCCGGTGCCGAGCGCGTAGGCCGCCAATGCAATCACCAATGTCGTACCGAGATAATGCAGGCTGCGGCACAAAGGGTGAGCATGCTCGCGCAAATAATATGGAAAGAAACTGGCAAAATCTGTTGGCCCACCATCTGCGTGCGCCGCCTCATATTT
>JAKMDW010000023.1 GCA_022426245.1 Alphaproteobacteria bacterium
TTGGATGATGGCGCTGAAGTTCGCTTCGAGTTCACCATCAATACCGGTGCCGGTTATGTGACTGCTGAGAAAAACCGTCCGGAAGATTCGCCAATTGGCATGATTCCCGTCGATAGCCTGTATAGCCCGGTGCGCCGCGTTTCTTACAATGTAGAAAACACACGCGAAGGCCAAGTGCTGGATTATGACAAACTGACCATGGACATTGAAACCAATGGCACGGTTACGCCGGAAGATGCGTTGGCGCTATCAGCGCGTATTCTGCAAGACCAGCTTCAAAGCTTCATTAACTTTGAAGAGCCGGAAGTGCAGGTTGATGACACGTCAGCCATTGAAGAGACCGGTTTCTCTGCCGCGCTGCTGAAAAAAGTCGACGAGTTGGAATTGTCTGTTCGTTCAGCCAATTGCCTGAAAAACGACAACATCGTTTACATTGGCGACCTGATTCAAAAGTCGGAAGGCGAAATGCTGCGGACACCGAATTTCGGCCGCAAATCGCTGAACGAAATCAAGGAAGTGCTGGGCGATATGGGCCTGCATTTGGGAATGGATGTGCCAAATTGGCCGCCGGAAAACATCGAAGAACTTGCTAAGAAGTTCGAAGAGAATTTTTAAGGCCTCGTAAGAGGGCGTAAAGGAGTGCCGTTATGTGCCACGCAAAAGCAGGACGCAAACTAAACAGAACCAGCAGCCATCGCAAAGCGATGCTGGGGAATATGGCTGTCGCGCTGATTAAGCACGAGCAGATTGTGACCACATTGCCTAAAGCCAAAGAGCTTCGCCCGTTTGTTGAAAAACTGGTGACGCTGGGCAAAAAAGGTGATCTGGCAGCCCGACGTCGCGCCTATGCGCAACTGCCGGAAGAGCAATATGCCGCGAAGCTGTTTGATACACTGGCTGAGCGTTACGCCAACCGTAATGGTGGTTATATTCGCGTTTTGAAAGCCGGTTTCCGTTTTGGTGATAATGCGCCAATGGCGGTGATTGAATTTGTCGATCGTGACCCTGCCGCCAAAGGTCAGGATAGCGGTCCGGTTGAAGTGAATGATGAGGGCGATGCTGTCGCCCCTGCCGCCGCAACCGCGTAAGGCACCAACACCCTTAAATAAGGCACGGAAACGCGGTTTTCGTGCCTTTTTTTATGCTAGTTTAGCGGCGCAAGGAGAGATTATGAGCAGTCAGGCCATCTTATTGGTAGCAGCAGGCGGCGCGCTGGGCGCAGTTGCACGCTATCTGGTCGGCATGCTGCTCAAAACCGCCTCCGGTTTCCCGTGGGCGACGATGAGCGTCAATATTTTCGGTTCGCTGCTGATGGGGCTGGTGATTGGCTGGCTGTCACGCCAAAGTGCCGGCAGCGAGGCCATTCGCTTGTTTCTCGCCGTCGGTATATTGGGTGGCTTCACCACATTCTCGGCCTTTTCGATGGATTTATTCGCGCTGATTGAAAAGCGCGACATGGCGGCAATGACGCTATATCTCGGTGGCTCGCTGCTAGGCGGCTTGATGGCTTTCATTATCGGCTTTATGGCGTTGAGGGCGTAATGGCCGGTGTTCGTCAGGTAAAAGTCAAACATGAAGATGACGGGCTGCGGCTTGACCGTTGGTTTCGCAAGCATTTTCCGGCCCTCACACAGGGGCGGCTTGAAAAACTATTACGCCGTGGTTTGGTGCGCCTTGAGGGCAAACGCGCTAAAGCAGCAGAGCGGGTCGCTACCGGCCAAATTATTCGCGTGCCGCCGGAAGTGCCGCCACACGGTGCAAAGAAATCAGAGCGTCCGGTCAGTGTCGCAGATAATGTGGTGGCGCAATTACGCGATGCGATTATTCATAAAGATAAAGACGTGATTGTGCTGAATAAGCCCTCGGGTCTGGCGGTGCAGGGCGGCAGCAAAACAACAACTCATATTGATGCGGCGCTTCCGGCTTTGCAATTTGACGAAGCTGAGCCGCCGCGTTTGGTGCATCGCCTCGATCGCGATACATCGGGCGTCTTGGTGTTGGCCCGCAATCGCAAAGCGGCGCAATTTCTGACCCGCCAATTTGCCGACCGGGCGACAGAAAAAATTTACTGGGCTTTGGTATATGGGGTGCCGCGCCCGCCGCGCGGCCACATTATGGTGCCGCTGGCCAAACGCGCCGCCGCTGATGGCGGGGAGCGGGTGCGACCGGTTGAGAAGGGCGACCCTGACGCAATGAAAGCACATACGGATTACCGAGAAATTGCGCGTGTGGGGCAACGCTTTAGCTGGCTGGCCTTTCGCCCGATTACCGGACGCACGCACCAAATCCGCGCCCATGCGACCGCCATTGGGCATCCATTGGTTGGTGACGGTAAATATCGCGTCGCGCATGAAAATGAAGAATATGGCGGAATTCTGCCGAAAAAACTTCACTTGCACGCCCGATTGATTAAGATGCAGCATCCTGCGGGCGGGGATTTGACCTGCCGTGCGCCATTGACGGACCATATGGCTGAAACGTGGGATATGCTTAATTTCGAGTCGGAAGATGGCGATATCGAGTTTGATGAGATTTAACGGGGAATAATGTGAGGCTGATTGTCTTTGATTGCGACGGCACGCTGGTAGATAGCCAGCAGACCATCATCACCGCTACCGAAGCGGCGTTGGGGTCGCATGATTTCGCGTCACCCGACCGCCGCGATATTCTTTATGCTGTTGGTCTGCCGGTTGATGTCGCCATGCGCCGTCATGCGCCCGAGGCTACCGACGACCAGATAATCAATATGCTGGATATTTATCGCGAGACCTATCAGCAACTCGTGCAGCAAGATGATCGTGGGCAGGTGATGTTTGAGGGCATGCATGAGCAGATAATCAAACTGGGCAATATGGACGATACCTTGCTCGGCATTATTACCATGAAGTCGCGGCGCGGGTTGGAACGCGTTGTCGATGCTTATGATATTCGTCAATATTTTCAGGTGTTGAAAAGCGCCGATGACGGGCCGGGCAAACCCAATCCGGATTTAATGCTCAATGCCATTCGCGAGACCGGTGTGGACGCGTCGCAAGCGCTGATGGTGGGCGATACAAGCTTTGATATTCTGATGGCTAAAGCGGCAGGCACGAAAGCGATTGGTGTTGGCTGGGGTTATCAGACAGTCGAAGAATTGGAAGAATCAGGCGCCGATGCGATTGCCGCGACGCCGGAGGATTTGAACGATTTATTGGTGGCTTTTCAGCCGTAATAAAATTTGAGCAAGTTTAAGTAAACTTATGGCAAAGCGTTTTTATGAAACAGTGAAGGTTGAGGCGCGCGATGCGGCATTTGTCGTGCTGCTTGATGCGCGTGAATTGAAAACGCCGGCCAAGAAACCGATGCTTCTGCCCAGTGCTGCATTGGCGCAACTGGTGGCTGATGAATGGCAGGCGCAGGACGATGAAATTGTGCCCGACAGCATGCCGATTATGCGGATGGTTTCGACCGCGCTCGACCGTGTTGCTGATATGCCGATGGAAACAGCCGAGGCATTTGCCGCCTATGCGATGTCGGATTTATTGTGTTACCGCGCCGAACACCCTCAAAAACTGGTTGAAAAACAGGCGGATAGCTGGGACCCGCTGCTCGATTGGGCGACGTCACGTTTTGATGTGTCAATGGTTGTGACGGCGGGTATCCTGCCGGTTGACCAGCCGGAAGAAAACCAGACACGCTTTGCCTCAGCTGCCGGTGAGGAACCGCTTCGGCTGACGGCATTGGCGCATTTGGCGGCCTTGCTTGGTTCTGCCATATTGGCGCTTGCTTTGGGCGAGGCGCATATTTCGCCTCGCCAGGCATATGAGTTGGCTTTTCTTGACGATTTGTATCAGATTGATGAATGGGGCGTGGACGAAGAAGCCGGGGCGCGCTTGGACAAGATAGAACTGGAAATAGCGACCGTGGCGCGTTATTTATCAGCACTATAGTCGTCAAGCAGGCTGTTAGGGAGGAAACATCGTGCGTGATATTGTCAAAGAACTCGAAGAGCGTCGGCGCATTGCCAGATTGGGCGGTGGCGAAAAACGCATTGAGGCGCAGCATGGACGTGGGAAGCTGACCGCGCGCGAGCGCCTCGACTTACTGCTCGACCCTGATAGCTTTGAAGAAATTGACATGTTCGTTGAGCATGATTGCCAAGAGTTTGGCATGCAGGACAATAAAGTGCCGGGCGATGGTGTTGTGACCGGCTGGGGCACGGTGAATGGCCGCCCGATTTATGTGTTCGCCAAAGATTTCACCGTATTTGGCGGGTCACTGTCGCGCGCCCATTCCAAAAAGATTAATAAAGTTCAAGATATGGCGTTGCGCAATGGCGTGCCAATTATCGGCATTCTTGATGCCGGTGGCGCGCGCATTCAAGAGGGTGTTGATGCGCTGGGCGGCTATGCCGAAGTGTTTCAGCGTAATACGCTGGCCTCGGGCGTTATTCCGCAGATCACGATGATTATGGGGCCTTGTGCGGGCGGCGATGTGTATTCACCGGCGCTCACAGATTTTATTTTCATGGTGCGGAACACGTCTTACATGTTCGTGACCGGCCCTGACGTTGTCAAAACCGTGACCAATGAAGAAGTAACGGCAGAGGAGTTGGGCGGCGCGAAAGTGCATACGTCTAAATCCTCTGTGGCCGACGGCGCTTACGATAATGATGTTGAAGCGTTGACCGAATTGCGTCGCCTGATTGACTTTCTGCCATTGTCAAACCGCACGGGTGTGCCTGAGCGCCCAACTTTTGATGTGCGCGACCGCATTGAACATTCGCTCGACACGCTCATTCCCGACAATCCCAACATGCCCTATGACATGATGGAATTGGTGGAGAAGGTGGTTGATGAGGGCGATTTTTTTGAAATTCAAAAAGACTTTGCCAAAAATGTGATTACCGGTTTTGGCCGTATTGAGGGTAAGACGGTCGGCTTTGTGGCCAATCAGCCGATGACATTGGCCGGTGTGCTGGATAGCGACGCCAGCCGCAAGGCGGCGCGGTTTGTTCGCTTCTGCGATTGCTTTGATGTGCCGATTGTAACTTTTGTCGATGTGCCGGGCTTTCTGCCGGGCACGGCCCAAGAATATGGCGGTCTGATTAAGCACGGCGCAAAGCTGCTATTTGCTTATGCCGAGGCCACTGTGCCGAAAGTGACCCTTATCACCCGCAAAGCCTATGGCGGCGCATATGATGTGATGGCGTCGAAGCATTTGCGCGGCGACTTTAATTATGCGTGGCCGACGGCTGAGATTGCTGTGATGGGCGCGAAGGGCGCGGTCGAAATCATCTTCCGCAATTCCACAGAGGAAGAAATTGCCGCGCAAACGTCGCAATATGAAGAGCGGTTTCTGAACCCGTTTGTGGCAGCGGAACGCGGTTATATTGACGAGGTCATTCAGCCGCATAATACGCGCCGCCGTGTGGCGCGCGCGCTGGCGCTTTTGGCGTCCAAAAAGATCGATAATCCGTGGAAAAAACACGATAATATTCCACTCTAAGGTATAGCCATGTTTGATAAAATACTGATTGCAAATCGCGGGGAAATCGCCTGCCGTGTCATCAAATCTGCCCGTGCGATGGGTATTAAAACGGTTGCCGTTTACTCTGATGCGGACGCGCTGGCGCTGCATGTGCGCGAGGCCGATGAGGCTGTTCATATTGGCGGGGCACCGGCGTCTGAGAGCTATTTGGTCATTGATAAAATTCTCGCTGCCATCGAACAAACCGGCGCGCAAGCCGTGCATCCGGGCTATGGTTTTTTGTCAGAGAATAAAGCTTTTGCTGAAGCACTGGACAAAGCAGGCATTGCTTTTATCGGCCCACCTGCCGGTGCAATTGAGGCGATGGGCGATAAAATTACCTCAAAGAAACTGGCATCCGAAGCCGGTGTCTCGACCGTTCCCGGCCATATGGGGCTGATTGAGGACGCTGATGAGGCCGTCACAATCGCCAATAAAATCGGTTATCCGGTAATGATTAAAGCCTCGGCTGGCGGCGGCGGTAAGGGCATGCGCGTTGCATGGAATGATGATGATGCGCGCGAGGGTTTCCAATCATCCAAAAACGAAGCGGCCTCCAGCTTTGGTGATGACCGCATTTTCATTGAGAAATTCGTTACCCAGCCGCGCCATATTGAAATTCAAATCCTCGGTGACAAACACGGCAATGTGATTTATCTCGGCGAGCGCGAATGCTCCATTCAGCGCCGCAATCAAAAGGTTATTGAAGAGGCACCAAGCCCTTTCCTTGACGCGAAAACGCGCAAAGCCATGGGTGAGCAATCGGTTAAGCTGGCACAGGCGGTGGATTACTGCTCGGCCGGCACGGTGGAGTTTATCGTCGACGCCGATAAAAACTTCTATTTTCTTGAAATGAATACACGCTTGCAGGTAGAGCACCCGGTCACGGAATTGATTACCGGCATCGATTTGGTTGAAGAGATGATTAAGGTCGCCGCCGGTGACAAGCTGAGCCTTCAGCAAAAAGATGTGAAGCTGACCGGCTGGGCGATGGAAAGCCGAATTTATGCTGAAGACCCGTATCGCGGCTTCCTGCCCTCAACCGGTCGTCTGTCGCGTTATCGGCCGCCGGTTGAGCAAGTGGTTGACGGCATTACGGTTCGCAATGATACAGGCGTTTATGAGGGCGGTGAAATTTCGCTTTTCTATGACCCGATGATTGCCAAGCTGGTGACCCATGGTCCCGACCGCCTTGCGGCGATTGATGCGATGGGTGATGCGCTGGATAATTTTCGTATTGACGGTATTCGGCACAATATTGATTTTTGCGGGGCGATTATGCAGCACCCGCGTTTTCGCGATGGGGCGCTCACCACGGCTTTTATTGACGAGGAATATCCTGAGGGATTTGACGGCGCACCTATGGATAGCGCCCGCATTGAAGAGCTGGCGGTGGTCGGCTTCACCATGTCGCAAATGGCGCAAATGCGGGCCACTGAAGGCTCGCAAGTGCTGGCCGGTCATCAATTCACGCCTGATGTCGAGCAAGCCGTGCAAATCGGTGATTTGGTGTTCACTGCCAGCAAGTCGGCGCAAGGTGTTGTGCTGAATGGTGTGGATATTGAAGTTGAGAGCGAATGGTTGCCCGGCGATTTATTCTTCTTCGGCGCGGTTAATGGCAAACCGATTAGCCTGGTGGTTGACCGCCACGCCGAAGGCTACACGCTGACCGGTCGCGGCGCTGCGGTCAAAGTTTCGGTGCGCCGTTTGGTGGCGCAAGAGGCGATGGCTTATATGCCCGAAAAAGCCGATGGCGCGAGCGATAAGGAATTGGTTTGCCCGATGCCCGGCGTTGTTGTGTCTGTCGCTGTTGAAGAAGGTCAGTCGGTAAAAGCGGGCGAACCGCTTGCCGTTGTCGAGGCGATGAAGATGGAAAATATTCTGCGCGCTGAAAAAGACCTGACCGTCGCCAAAGTGCTATGCGCGGCAGGCGACAAGCTGGCCGTCGACGCGGTTATGCTTGAGTTTGAATAGATATTTGCCTTTTCCCCCTCGTTTCCGCTAACCTGAAACGGCCTAAGAAAAACAAGAGGAGGCAATTATGGAAATGGTTAACGTCATGGACGTAAATCTTGTGCTGATACTTATCGGCGCAGCATTGGCTTTTGGCTGGGGGTTTGTTTATTTCTCCGAGCGTGTGGCCGGTAAGGCTTTCATGGAAATAAACGGCACAAAATCAGATGCACCGATGTTGGTGCCAATGGCCCTTGAGGCACTTTATTTGCTGCTTTTGTCGTGGTTGGTGGCAGTGTTTTACATGCTGCAAATGGATCACGGCATGGTGCGCGGCATTGGCGCGATTTTCTCTGCAACGGTGATTATCGGCCATTTTTCAGCTGCTGCATGGTCGCAAAGACCGATGAAGCTGGCCGGATTGAATAGCGGCTATTTTGTCGGGGTAATTGTGATTTTGCTGCTGACCAATTATGTCAGTCGCATGATGGCGGGCTAAAACAGGCCTGAAAATTATCTATCAGCGCCGTATCCAGCTCTTCCATGCTGACCGGATAGCCCAGATCGACCATGCTCGTGACGCTTTGGTCGCTAATGCCGCATGGCACAATGCCGGCAAAATGCTCAAGCTCGGGTTCGACATTTATTGAAATGCCGTGAAAACTCACCCAGCGGCGAATGCGCAAACCAATGGCCGCAATTTTGTCCTCACGCGCGGCACCCTTATCGGGGCGTGGCACCCATACCCCGACGCGACCCGGCGTAATATGGGCCTGAATGTTGAAATCCTCGAGCGTTTGAATAATCCAGTTCTCGGCCTGTTGCACAAAGCAGCGCACATCGCGCCCGCGTTTGCGTAAATCCAGCATCAGATAAACCACACGCTGGCCGGGCCCATGATATGTATATTCACCGCCACGCTTGCTCTGATAAACCGGAAAACGGTCAGATTGCAGCAAATCCTCCGGATTGGCACTGGTGCCCGCCGTATAAAGCGGCGGGTGTTCTAAAAACCATAAACATTCCGATGCCTTATCGGCCACAATGTCAGCGACGCGCTGCTCCATAAAAGTAACGGCATCGGGATAGGCGACGGGCTTCTCGCTGAAAATCAATTCGGGCATTTCGCTCATGCGCTAGTCATATCTCCGAAACAGACAATCATTAAAACAAAAATCTATGTAGAATATTATTAATCACATAAAAATATTGATAAATAGCTGTGAATACCCCATATAGGGTCTAAGGAGATAAACATGCTGCCTATCGTTCTTGATGTAAGCGAATTGACCATCGCCATTGTCGGCAGTGGCCCGCAAGCCCGCCGCCGCCTGCAAATGGCCGACGCGGCGGGGGCTGAGTTTGTGCGCGTCTATGCCGAGAATGCCGAGAGCGATATGCGTGCGTTGGCGGGCGTCCGGTTGATTGATAGCTGGCCGACGCAAGACGAACTGTCCGCTTGCCATATTGTCTATATCGCCAATGTCGACGATGCGCTGCAAGAGCGCTTCACGGCTGAAGCGCGCGCGGTCAAAACGCTGGTCAATGTTGAAGATGTGAAGCCGCTTTGCGATTTTCACGTGCCGGCCATTGTGCGCCGTGGCGATATGTTGTTAACGGCCTCGACCGGTGGCAAGTCACCGGGGCTGGCGCGGCGTCTTAAATCCAAATTGGAAGAGCAATATCCCGAAAGCTGGGAAGCGCGGCTGAACGAATTGTCAGACTTACGCGATGGCTGGCGCGAGGAGGGGGCAGATTTTAAAACCCTCATTGACCGGAGCAATCAGGTGATTGACGCGAAGGGGTGGTTGGCATGAGCAATTTGGCCGTTCACGAAAATACCGCACCTGTGCTGGCTGATTTAAACGCGCTTTATGAGACCATGAGCGCGCCGGAAATTCTGCGCCATGCGATAAAAGAGCAATTTGTTGACCGCATTTCCATCGTGTCTTCCTTTGGCGCGGAGTCGGTTATTTTGCTGCATATGATTGCGGAAATTGACCCGACCGTTCCGGTTATCATGCTCAATACCGGCAAGCTGTTTGGCGAGACATTGCGTTATCGTGACCGCCTGCAAGAGCGGCTGGGACTGATGGATGTCCGCGCCGTGTCACCCGACCCGCGCGAATTGGCAACCGAAGATGCCAAGGGCGGGCTGTGGCATCGCGATACGGATGCGTGTTGCGACTTGCGTAAAGTGCGCCCGCAAGCGCGCGCCATTGTTGCGTTTGATGCATTGATTACCGGTCGCAAGCGGTTCCAAACCGGCACGCGCGCGCAGATGAATATTATCGAAAAAGACACGGATGGCCGCTATAAAATAAACCCTCTGGCCAACTGGGATCTCGAGCAGCTGAAAGCCTATATTGAAGAGCATAATCTGCCACGTCACCCGCTGGTCAAAGACGGTTATTTGTCGATTGGCTGTATGCCGTGCACCAATCGGGTGGAAGAGGGCGGCGATTACCGCTCCGGCCGCTGGGCCGATAGCGATAAAGACGAATGCGGTATCCACCTGAATATTGATGGTGACGGCATTTAGCCCCGTTACTTGCTTGTTATCGGGCGGTTATTTTGCTAGCTAACAGGCCTACCGACTATCCGGTTATCGTGTGCGACCGTGGCGGAATTGGTAGACGCGCAGCGTTGAGGTCGCTGTGGGGTAACACCCGTGGAAGTTCGAGTCTTCTCGGTCGCACCATTA
>JAKMDW010000026.1 GCA_022426245.1 Alphaproteobacteria bacterium
TCTCATCACCCTTCGTTGAAGTGCAGTTATTTACACTCGCAAGGGTCATAGATGAAAATCTCTGCGCATTTTCTTGTTCAATCTGTGCGAGTGATGCACATCCCATTAGTGAAAGTGACAAAACAAAAACAGTAAATCGTGACATTCTATTGAACTCCATAAAACACCACTTCAGTTTATTGGTCTCAAACTGGTATTCAAGTCCTATCGGTAATCAGGTCTCAACAATACCTGTCTTGGTAATGGTGAAGTTCTTCAATGCAGTCTGTCTCCGCATCTCATCAGTGAGGTGTCCATAGTGGTTTTCAATGTGTTGGACACCCGTCCCAGCAAAAGACGCAATGTCAAAGATGGGAACTGATGCACGAAGTCTGCAAGTAATCGCAAAGTGTCTCAAAGAGTAGTAGGACAACTTGCGTTCCTTGTAGTTATCAATACCGATACCCTCCATCAAACGATACCAATGTTGATACAACACTCGTGTTCCCAGTTGGTGTGTCCCTGACTTGTTGGTGAATATAAGGTTGTCCGCTTTAGTGAATGCACTTCGCCCTTTGTGACGCAGAAAGTATTCGCCACCGCGAGAAATAACCCTTCTTTGATTTCGCACTTTGGAAATCTCTGCACGAACATTCAAAGTCACCAAAGTGAGTTTTTGACCACTCTCGTCTGTCTCTTCCGTGAATGACTCAACGTCACCCCACTTCATTTGACGAAGTTCCCCAACTCGCAGTGCGGTATTAGAGAGGATAAGAATGAAGTCCCTGACGATTAGTCGTTCAATGCGTTCATCATCATTAGGACAATCTTTCTTGGAAACATACTGACGCATAAACCCAATGAGACGGTCATACTCTGCATCAGTGAAGTTACTGCGTTTCCCAATCTGTCCTTTAGAAATAGAAATCTTTCTAAAGTTGAACCGTTGGAAAGGGATGTATTTTTTACGATACGCAAATTGTGCGATGGAGTTGATGGTTGCCTGTTCATTTCTAATGGTGACCAACGCGATGGAAGGATTGTCACCCTGTCTCATTTGTCTCCAATCATAGAATGAGTTTTCATCTAACTCGTTCATTTTGAGATTGGGAGATTTGGTTCGCAGTAACGCACGACATTGGGACTGGATGGTTATGAAACGACCTGCGGTTATTCCACCCTCAACATCAATATCGTTTTTGCGATACTCAAGGTATTCTTCAACCAGTGACCCCAGATTGACACCAAAGAACTTCTTCCCTGCCTCAACACCTGTGAGTGTTTCAAGAATGATTTTCTCACCCCGTTGAACTGCGGTTGTGTGGTCAGTCGTTTTTAGACTTCTCCGCAAATACCTTTTCTCTTCGTTCAACCAGACACGACACTGATAGACATCACCACTGCGTGACAATCTATAAATCTCCCCTCTCCCACCGAGGAGTTTCTCAACATCTGTTCTGGTATGACTACTCAAACCTTATGCACTCGTTGTCTATGACACTGTGTAACACACCCAAGTGTGTAACTAACTGTGCAAACGATAAGTTAGATGTCGCAGAAAATCAACGATAAAATGAAAGTGTGCAGAAAGTGTGTAACTTTTTTATATTATAAAATCAATGAGATAAACTATTGACTTTACTCCCACTCAATCGTGCCGGGAGGTTTTGAGGTAATATCATAGACCACGCGGTTAATGCCGCGCACTTCATTGATGATGCGGGTTGAGACGCGGCTCAGGAAGTCATGACTGAACGGATAATAATCCGCCGTCATGCCATCGGTGGAGGTGACCGCACGTAGCGCGCAAACATAATCATAAGTGCGGCTATCGCCCATCACGCCGACCGTGCGCACCGGCAGCAGCACGGCGAAAGCCTGCCAAATCTCGTCATAAAGACCCTGCGTGCGAATTTCATCGAGATAGACCGTGTCGGCTTTACGCAGGATTTCCAGCTTTTCGCCGGTAATCTCGCCCGGAATACGAATGGCCAGCCCCGGGCCGGGGAATGGATGCCGCCCGACAAAAGTCTCGGGCAGGCCAAGCTCTTGACCGAGCGCGCGCACCTCATCCTTGAACAATTCGCGCACCGGCTCAACCAGTTGCATATTCATCCGCTCAGGCAGACCGCCGACATTATGATGGCTTTTAATAGTTACGCTGGGGCCACCGGTAAAGGAGACGCTTTCAATAACGTCCGGATACAGCGTGCCTTGCGCGAGGAAATCAGCCCCGCCCACAGCTTTCGCCTCTTCCTCAAACACATCAATAAAGGTGCCGCCGATAATTTTCCGCTTCTGCTCAGGGTCGCTGACGCCGTCCAGCTTGCCGAGGAATAAATCTGATGCATCCCTATGCACCAGCTTAATATTGAAGTGGTCGCGGAACAGCCCGACCACTTGCTCGCTCTCGCCGGCCCGCATCATGCCGGTATCGACGTAAACACAGGTCAGTTGTTCGCCAATCGCCTCGTGCAGCAGCACCGCAACGACCGAGCTGTCAACGCCGCCGGACAGGCCGCAAATCACCCGTCCCGCGCCCACTTGCGCGCGAATATCGGCAATCGCCTTGTCGCGAAACGCCGCCATTGACCAATCGCCCTTGCAGCCTGCAACTTTATGCGTAAAGTTTTCGAGCATTTTCGCGCCATCCGGCGTGTGCACCACTTCGGGGTGAAACTGCACGCCATAAATTTTGCGCGTCTCATCGGCAATCGCTGCATAGGGTGCGTTTTCGGATGTGCCGATAATGGCGAAACCATCGGGCAGATTATTGACCCTGTCGCCATGGCTCATCCAAACCTGAATTTCACTACCATCAATGCCGTCAATCCCATCAAACAGAGGCGAATTGGCTTTAATATCGAGCATGGCGCGACCAAACTCGCGCTCATCTGATTGTTCAACCGATCCGCCAAGCTGCGCGCATAGCGTTTGTTGCCCATAGCAAATGCCCAAAATGGGAAGGCCTGAGGTCAGAATATTTTCAGGTGCGCGGGGCGTATCAATATCGGCTACTGAGTTTGGCCCGCCGGATAAAATCACCGCTTTCGGGCTCATCTCGCTAAACGCTTTTTCGGCACTGTTAAACGGCACAATCTCACAATACACGCCACTTTCACGAACGCGCCGCGCAATCAGCTGCGTCACTTGCGAGCCGAAATCGACGATCAAAATGCGATCCATCATCAGTCCTTTTTGGGTTCGCGCGCTGTTTCAATCAGCTCCGCCAATTCATCCGCCACGATGCAAGGCGCATCGCATACCGTGCGCAAGCGGCTCAGGGCCGTTTCCGCTTCTTCAATTTGGCCAAGACCGGCCGCATATTCACCTTTAAGCCGCAAGCCCTCTTTATCGCCCGGCTCTATTTCCAGCCCGACCGATACCAACCGCAGGCCCTCATCCTTATTGCCCAGCGCGGTTTGCGCTTTGCCCTTCAGCAAGAAAGCACGCGCATTGCCCGGGTCAGCCGTCAAAGCAAGGTTCAACAGGCCGTCGGCAGCATCGGCTTTTTGTTGCAGAAGTTGTTGTTCCGCATCGGTTACAAGCCGCGCCGACAGGTCACGATATTTATCGGAAATCGCCTGCGCCGGACTTGCCAGAAATGCAGTCAAAGCAGCGACCGTCAGGCCGAAACGAAATGAATTAATCAAATAAATATGCATGGCATCTGTCTCGCAACTTTAAGCGGCAAAATCAAGCCCCGTCACCGCCATCGGCGCGTTGCATCAGCGCAATGAACAACCCATCAGTCTCGGCATTTAGCGGGTGCAGCATGTGCCGCGTCTGCTTGCCGACGGGCCCATCGCTTTCAATCGGCTCAAAACCGTCGTTTTGTTCCAGAAATTTATCTATCTGACGGTCGTTTTCAGACGCTAAAAGCGAGCAGGTAATATAAGCGAGCCGTCCATTGGGGCGCACCAGCGCCGCTGCTTTTTGTAATATCTCGGCCTGTAATTTGTGCAAATCGGCCAGTGCCTCGGCGGTGAGTCGCCATTTGGTCTCCGGCGCACGACGCCAGCGCCCCGCCCCACTACATGGCACATCGACCACCACCAAATCGCATTGCGCGTCAAAATCGCGCAAATGCTCCGGCGACACGGTTTCAATAATCTCGGCACCGGCCCGCGTCACACGCTCGGGCAAATGGCGCATGCGCGTTTTAATGGCGTCATGCACCAGCAATCGGCCTTTATTGTTCATCTGCGCTGCCAACGCCAAAGCCTTGCCACCGGCACCGGTGCAAAAATCCATCACTGTTTCAAAAGCCTGCGCGTCACAAATTTGCGCAACCGCTTGCGCGCCGGCATCCTGCACCTCTACCAGGCCATCGCGATAAGCCCCGCTCATGGTAATTTGCGCCGTGCCATGCACCCGCAAGGCTGTGCCGATTTTCGCATGCGGCGCGGTTTCAATGTCATCATCTTGCAGCTCATCTTGTGCTTTTTGGCGGTCGCCTTGCAACATATTAACCCGCACATCTAACGGCGCGCGGTTCAACATTGCCTGCATCACCGCATCGGTCTCATCGCCTAATTGCGCGGCAATATCGTCAAGCAACCAAGCCGGGATAGACAGGCTGTCGGCGCGCGCCGTTGGTGGCGTGGTGGCCGCATGCGCCAGTGTTTTTTCATCAGCAGCAGAAATCGGCGCGGGGCCATATTGACTGCCATCAGCCATGGCGACAATCTCATCGAGTGCAACATCTGTCAGCACATGCGTTGCCAGCATGGTGACAAGCAGCGGGTCGTCATTGCCCAGCCGCGCGGTCAACGCCCCATAGTGACGCAAAATAGCAAATAGCCTATCGGAAATATCGCGTCGGTCTTTCGACCCTGCATAACGATTTTGGCGCCCCCATGCCTGCATGATGCGGTCCGCCGGTTGACGGTCCGACAAAGCTTGCGGCAGCAGTTCGGCAATGGTTCTGAGGCGAGCGGCGGGGCGCACTAGTTTTTACCGGACCCCGGATAATTCGGCGCTTCGCGGGTAATCGTGACATCATGCACATGGCTTTCAACCAGCGAGGCCGAGGTCATGCGCACAAATTGCGCCCGCTTATGCAGGTCGTCAATCGTCGCCGAGCCGGTATAGCCCATCGCCGCACGGAGACCGCCGACCAGTTGATGCACCACTTGCTCAACCGGCCCTTTGAACGGGATTTGGCCCTCAATACCTTCCGGCACCAGCTTATGCGTCTCGGAAATATCCTGCTGGAAATAACGGTCAGCCGAGCCGCGCGCCATAGCGCCAACCGACCCCATGCCGCGATAAGCTTTATAAGAACGCCCTTGATACAAGAAAGTCTCGCCCGGGCTTTCTGTTGTGCCGGCCAATAAAGAGCCGACCATCACGCAGCTTGCTCCGGCTGCCATAGCTTTGGCGAGGTCGCCCGAATATTTAATGCCGCCATCGGCAATCACCGGCACACCGGCCTTATTGGCTGCTTCTACCGCGTCCATAATGGCGGTTAATTGTGGCACGCCCACTCCGGCGACCACCCGCGTGGTGCAAATGGAGCCGGGCCCAATGCCGACCTTAATGGCATCAGCACCGGCATCAATCAGTGATTGCGCGCCATCTTTGGTGGCGACATTTCCGGCCATAACTTGAATGGAATTGGACATGGCTTTAATCCGCGACACAGCTTCCCCGACCCGTGCCGAATGACCATGCGCCGTATCGACGACAATCAAATCCACACCCGCATCGACCAGCGCCTCAGTGCGGGCAAAACCTTCATCACCAACCGTGGTGGCGGCGGCGACACGCAAACGTCCCTGCTCGTCTTTCGCGGCATTGGGGTGCAGTTGCGCTTTTTCCATATCCTTAACGGTAATCAGTCCAACGCAATGATACGCATCATCGACAACCAGCAGCTTTTCAATGCGGTGGTGGTGCAAAAGCCGCTTGGCTTCATCATGCGCGACGGCTTCCTTTACCGTGATGAGGTTTTCGTATGTCATCAGTTCCGACACTTTTTGCGACGGATTGGAGGCAAAGCGCACGTCGCGATTGGTCAGAATACCGACCAACTTACCATCCTTCTCTGTCACCGGCACGCCCGAGATATTATTCTCTGTCATCAAATCCAGCGCGTCAGACAATTTGGCGTTTGGCGCAATGGTTAGCGGATTGACCACCATGCCACTTTCAAATTTCTTCACTTTGGTAACTTCGGCAGCTTGTTCTTCCGGCGTAAAATTGCGGTGCAGCACGCCAATACCACCGGCTTGCGCCATGGCGATGGCCATTTCGCTTTCGGTCACCGTATCCATTGCCGCAGAGCAAAGCGGGATACCAAGATGAATGGATTTTGTAATTTTCGTGGCTGTATTGGCCTCGCTCGGCATAATGGTAGAGCTTGCCGGCTCAAGCAGCACATCGTCAAAAGTCAGGGCTTCGCGAAACATTTGTCAAATCCTCTCACTGGGAGCTGCGTTTGACGACTTCCTGTATCACCATTAGTGCCGTTTGGCCAAATATTATATGTCGATTGCGGAAAACTGCTGTTTTTGTCGCAGTCTCTATCCCTTAAAATCGCGCGCAATGACATAAAGCTCGACTGATTCCTTGCGGCTTGATTTCGGCTTCATATGCATGACATTGCCAAAACGGGCTTTCAGATCATTCAACAGCTCGCCAGATGTGCCGCCCTGAAACACTTTGGCGCAAAACGCCCCACCCGGCTTTAACGCCTCAAATGCAAACCATGCCGCCGCTTCAGCCAGCGCCATCGTGCGTAAGTGGTCGGTTTGGCGGTGGCCGGTTAACGGTGCGGCCATATCCGACATCACAATATCCGCCCGCCGACCGGCCAGTTCATGCACTAAGACAGGCGCTTTATCGTCTAGAAAATCGAGTTTCAAAAACGATACACCCGGTATCGGCTCCATATCCTGAATATCGATTGCTGCGACAAACCCCTTATCTTTGGCTGTGCCGAGACGTTGCGCGGCTATTTGCGCCCAACCGCCCGGCGCACTGCCGAGGTCAATGGCGCAGCCCCCCGGTTTGAAAAACTTAAAGCGGTCATCCATTTCAATAATTTTATAGGCAGCGCGCGAGCGATAGCCGTCTTTTTTGGCCGCCGCGACATAAGGGTCGTTTAATTGCCGCTCCAGCCACCGCGTTGATGAGAGCTTGCGGCCGCGCGCGGTTTTAACACGCTCGCGCATGCGGTCGCCGCGCCGTTGACCATCGCCAAATCCGGGGTCGCCTTTGGAACCTTTACCGCTCATGCTTCTTGTCCATTATTTTTATCAGACGACGCGAGGCCGCTCCGATTGTTTCGATTGCGGTTGCGGTTACGATTGCGATTGCGCTGTCGGTTGCGGTTAGAGTTAAATCCACCCCGCCGACCATCACTGCGTATCATGCTTAACAAAAGGCCCTCGCGAAGACCGCGATCTGCAACCGAAAACTCAACCACTGACCAACGCCGATAAATGGCTTCCAACACCGCGCAACCGGCCAAAACCAAATCGGCGCGCTGACTGCCAATGCACGGATTCTTGGCCAACTCATCACGGCTCAAATTGCGTAATTCACCGATCACCCGCGTGATATCTTGCGCCGCAATGGTGCAGCCATCAACAACATTGCGATCATATTTGGCCAGCCCCAATTGCACGGCGGCCAGCGTCGTTACGGTTCCCGATGTGCCGATAATCTGCAAGCGGCTCATATCGGTAATATCGCTCTGGCGGTTCATGAATTTTTGCAGGCGTTCTTCAGACTCGCTCAACATGCCTTCATAGCCGTGCTCATATGGCCCTTCACCCGCATGACGTTCTGCCAAACGCACAACCCCCAAAGGCAGGGAATCGCTATCAACCAGCTTGAAGAAACTGTTTTCCTGTCGGCTCATTCGGCCGACCTCGGTTGAGCCGCCGCCAATATCAAACAAGATAATATCGTCCATATCGGGGTTGAACAGGGACCCGCAGCCCATTGCTGCCAATTCGGCCTCGGCCTTACCGTCAATAATCTCTAACCGCAAGCCGGTGTCACGCTTCACGCGCTTGATGAATTCTTCGCCATTATCGGCACCGCGACACGCTTCGGTTGCCACACAACGCATTCGGCTAATACCGGCGCGGCGAATTTTGCTGGCGCAAATACGCAAGGCTGCAATGGTGCGCGCCATCGCACCTTCGGACAATCGCCCCGTGCGCTCAAGCCCCTCGCCCAGCCTGACAATGCGCGAAAACCCGTCGCGCACGCGAAAACCGTCACCGCCATCACGCTCAACAATCAGCAGGCGGCAATTATTCGTTCCCAAATCAAGCGCCGCATAAAGACGTCTGCCATTTCTAGATTTATGATTTCTCGATCGGCCTTTTGAGGAATGACGTTTTGGGGCGGTGTCGCCAGCCTCTGCCCTGCTGGCGCGCGAAGGCGTCGAGCTTTTTGGGGCACAGGGTTCGTCAGACATACTCTCTCTCCAGCCGATTAAAAATCGGAGCGGCAAAGGCCGTTACCAAGACCATAGCAATGACGCCACAAAGCGCAAGCCACGAAAAAATATATGATTTCTCGCATCAGATTTGTTTTAATCATCGGCAATTGAAACGGGGGGTGTTCCGCCATTGTCAGCAGTGGCCGAAATTAGGCACTCGCGTCGAACCCCCTTTAGGGTTATGAAAGCGGTTCACATCCGCGAAAAGGCATGAGACCGACATAGGGTCGGCACATAGGAGAGTTTAATGTCCGATATGAAAACCGAAACTTTATTGTTGCACGCAGGTTGGCGCGCTGACGAAACCACCGGTTCAGTCGCCGTGCCCATTCACCAGACGACCAGCTATCAGTTCAATGATACTGACCATGCGGCCAGCCTTTTCGCGCTTTCTGAACTTGGAAATATTTATACCCGCATCATGAACCCGACCAATGATGTGCTTGAACAGCGCATTACCGCATTGGAAGGCGGCGCCGCATCTTTGGCGGTTGCCTCTGGCCAAACGGCATCGACCATGGCCATTCAAAATATCGCGCGCGCCGGAGACAATATTGTGTCCTCGACCAATCTATATGGCGGCACATGGAATTTGTTTGCCAATACGATGAAGGATATGGGCATTGAAGTGCGCTTTGTTGACCCCGCCGACCCGCAAAATTTTGCCAATGCCGTCGATGATAAAACCCGCGCTTTTTATGCTGAGACCCTGCCCAATCCGAAGCTGGAAGTCTTCCCGATTAAAGCCGTGGCTGATATCGGCCGCCCATTGGGTATTCCGCTGATTATGGATAATACGGCAGCACCGATTTTGTGCCGTCCGTTCGACCATGGCGCGGCGGTGATTGTTTATTCTGCGACCAAATATATTGGCGGGCACGGCACATCGGTCGGCGGCCTGATTGTCGATAGCGGCAATTTTGATTGGGAAAGTGCAGGCGTTGACCGCCAGCCAATGCTCAATTCACCCGACCCGTCTTATCACGGCGCGGTATGGACCGAAGCCGTCAAGCCGCTCGGCCCGATTGCCTATATTCTGAAAGCGCGCACCACATTATTGCGCGACCTCGGCGGTGCCATGTCGCCAATGAATGCGTTCCAATTCTTGCAAGGCATGGAAACACTGGCGTTGCGTATGCGTGCCCATTGTGAAAACGCCGATGCCATTGCCGCTTGGTTGTCCAAGCAGCCGGGTGTCACCAAAGTCATTCACCCATCGCTGATGGACGGCGAAGCGCGCAAACGTGCCGATGCCGTAATGAGTGGCGGTTATGGCGCGCTGATGGGCTTTGAGCTTGAAGGCGGCGTTGAGGCCGGCAAGAAGTTTATCGATAATCTGGAATTGCTTTATCACGTCGCCAATATTGGTGATGCGCGCTCGCTGGCCATTCATCCGGCCAGCACCACGCACAGCCAACTATCCGAAGAAGACCAAGCAGCATCGGGCGTAACCCCCGGTTATGTAAGGCTTTCCATCGGTATTGAGCATGTTGACGACATTATTGCAGACATTGATCAGGCGCTTAAAACCCTACAAATGAAATAACTTCACATATTGCATTATGGCGGCAAAACCCGTAGCCTATGACTATGGGAAAGCTGATCGAGAAACTTCTGAAAATGATGCCGGTATGGTTCGGCATCGGTTTCTTGGGGCCGGTATTCGCGGAACTGTATTTGCGCACATCTCTGCAAAGCCTGTTTCCGCTGCAAGCCACATCAGTTCAAATTTATGCCGCATGCATGATATTTGGCGGGCTTTACGGCCTGCTCGCATGGCGGATCGGGAGATGGATATGAGCAACGCAATTGCCGATTACAATGTCAGTGGGCTGAGTGAAGCTGAACTTACGCGGATGGAACGCGAGATTGCCCGCAAATATATGGGCAAGCTGTCAATACCGATGGTGCTGTGGCCGATTGCCAATCTTATTTGCTGGCTATCGCTATGGCCATTGGTGATGAGCGGCATCATGCCGCTTTGGATGGGCTTTATTATTGCCACGGTTAACATCACCCTGTCCTATTTGCCAAGCCATGAGGCGCAGCACGATATTTATGCGCGCCCCGGTGATAAGTTGCGCTGGCTGAATGAGGCTATTGGGCATTTATCGCTTATCCCGCTTGCTTATGGCTATCGCATTTTACGCCTGACGCATTTGGAGCATCACAAAAACACCAATAAGCCCGAACTCGACCCTGACCACATTTTTAATGAGGGGACGAACCTCTGGCAGGTTATCAAATCCAATATCTCGGCTTTTCAGCCGTCATCAAAAGGCAGTGACTCTTATGCGGCCTGTTTGGAGCGTTTGGGCACACCCGAGGCCAACCGCGCTTATGTTGAACAAATCAGCATTTTGCTGGTGCATATGGCAATACTCTTCACCTGCGCTGCCTATGGTTATGCGCTGGAGGCCTTGCTTTTATGGTGGCTACCGCTGAAATTGGGCGTAACGTATATTCGTATTTATCTGTCTTGGTTGCCGCATTATCCGGGCCATGAGACGGGCCGTTATCGAGACACGCGCGGCTTTAAAAGCTGGCTGGGTGTTTGGAGTTCTTTGGCCATGACGGCACATATTGTGCACCATTTGCACCCACGTATTCCGCTTGATAAAACGCCTGCCGCCCTGCGCGAGCTTTATCCGATTTTGGAAGCTCGAAAATGCGACATACTGGAGCGCGAACACGCCCACTAATATCGCGTCCACGTTGCTTGCATTGCGGGCTTGATTAGGCCTAGAATTTATTGATTCTAGCTTGGGAGGGCGTTATGAGCGCGGCAGACAAAATTACCGATATTCCGGCCAATATTCCAGACAATGGCTTCGATATGGCGCGGCCTGAGCTGTATGCCAGCGTCGATGTGCTGGAGACCTTCAAAACCATGCGCGAACACGACCCAATTCACTTCGCGGAAAATCCCCATTTCGGCCCGATGTGGCACATCACCCGCTATAAAGATATTGTTGCAGTTGACACTGACCATAAACGTTTTTCCTCTTCCGACCAATTTGGCGGCATCCAAATTGATGATGCGGTTGTGCGCCCGCCGGTAGAAGGCGTCGAAATTTCGGCCTTTATTACCAAAGACCAACCCGAACATGCCCCCATTCGCAAATCCGTGCAGCCGATTGCCTCGCCGCCTGCGCTTGACGGGTTTCGCGATTTGATTACGCAACGCACGAGCAATGTGCTGGACAGTATTCCGGAAGGCGAAACGATTAATTGGGTTGACCATGTGTCGATTGAATTGACCACGCAAATGCTGGCAACGCTGTTCGACTTCCCATTTGAAGACCGCCACCTGCTGACCCTGTGGTCGGACATGACCAATGCGACGGAAGGCTCAGACCATTTCCCCGGTCAAGACGTGCGCGTGCAGCATTTGATGGATTGCCTTGACTATTTCACGCGCTTGCGCGAGGTGCGCGCCAATGGCGCCCCCAATTTCGACCTGATTTCCATGCTGGCCCGCGATCCGAACACCAAAGATATGGACCCGATGAATTTTCTCGGCAATTTATTGCTGCTGATTGTGGGCGGGAATGACACCACGCGCAATTCTATGTCGGCCAGCATTAATGCCCTTAATCTTTTCCCTGATGAGTTTGCCAAACTGCGCGACGACCCGTCATTGATTGATAAAATGGTGGCTGAAGTTATTCGCTGGCAGACGCCATTATCGCATATGCGCCGCACCGCTCTGGAAGATGTTGAAATGGGCGGCAAGACCATCAAAAAAGGCGACAAGGTTGTGATGTGGTATTATTCGGGCAATCATGATGAAGACGTTTTTGATGACCCGCGCACAATTAAATTCGACCGCCCCAATGGCAATAATCACCTATCCTTCGGCTTCGGCATTCACCGTTGTATGGGACTGCGTGTCGCTGAATTGCAGTTGCGTATCCTGTGGCAGCAAATTCTCGAAAAATTTGAAAAAATTGAGTTGGTTGGAGAGCCTGTGCGCTTGAAATCCAATTTCGTTAACGGCTATACCGACATGAAGGTAAAAGTCACCCGCCGCTAACAGGAGTTAATGTGTCTGATAAAATTCGCTGGGGTATCCTCGCCACAGGCAATATCGCTGCCCAATTCGCCACCGATCTGAAGCACAGCCATAGCGGCGTGTTGGCCGCTGCCGCCAGCCGTGACCCGGACAAAGCCGAAACGTTTTGCGCCACGCATGGCGGCGACGCGGTGGTCGGCTATGACGCCTTGCTGGCGCGCGACGATATTGACGCCGTTTACATTGCCACGCCGCATGACAGCCATATTGAGTGGACGCATAAATGCTTGGCCGCCGGCAAGCCGGTTTTATGCGAAAAACCGCTCGGCCTCAATCAAGGCGAAGTGCTGAACCTCTATGGCGAAGCAGCGCGGCGCAATGTGCTGCTGGTTGAGGCGCTGATGTATCTCATGCACCCGCGCATGTTCCTCGCCAAACAGCTGATTGATGATGGCGCAATCGGCAAAGTGACCGGCTTTTCATCCGGCTTTGGGTTTGCCTTTCCATTCACGCCCGAACACCGACTTTATAATATCGACCGCGCCGGCGGTGGCATTGTCGATATCGGCATTTATCCGCTCACCGCAGCGCGTTATCTGATTGGCGAACCTAATGCACTCGGCGGCGACGCGCGGCTTGCCCCGTCAGGTGCCGACGCAGAAGCTTGGGCGACCCTTTCTTATGACGGTTTCGACGCACAGTTGCATTGCGCCATCGACACCGAGCTTGAATGGCACATTACGGTTGAGGGTGACAAAGGCAGTTTGAAAATCAGCCAGCCCTGGCACCCGGGGCCTGAGAATAATCAGATTATCGTGACCGATAAAAGCGGCGCTGAGGCCATTCATGCCAGCGACGACAAGCGCCCGCTTTACGCCATTGAGGCCGACCATATGGGCGACCTGCTGAAGCGCGATGCGCTCATCTCAGATTTAGTCACGCCCGATTTCTCAATCAACACCGCCTATTGGCTCGACCGCTGGCGCGATGCCGGCGGCGTCACATATGCGGCCGACACATTGGGCGCGACCGGCTTTCACGGCGCAGCCCTAAAACCTGGCGCACATGGCAGCGTGCCCAGCGTGGCACTTGAGGGGTTAGACAAGCCGGTTTCCAAACTCGTGCTCGGCACGGACAACCAAATCGACGCGCCGACAATGGCCGCCATGGGTGACGCGTTTTTTGAAGGCGGCGGCAATTGTTTTGACACAGCGTTCATTTATTCAGATGGCCGCTCTGAAGCACTTCTCGGTGAATGGATGGCCGCGCGCGGCGTGCGCGAAGAGCTTGTTGTGTTGAGCAAGGGCGCGCATCCGCCCGAATGTTCACCGCAAGCCGTTGCGCGCCAACTCGACCGGTCGCTGGAGCGCTTACAAACCGATTATCTCGACCTTTACTGCCTGCACCGAGACGACCCCGCCATACCAATATCGGAATGGGTCGATGCGCTTAACCGCGAAGTCGACAATGGCCGCATTAAATTATTTGGCGGCTCCAACTGGACAGCCAGCCGCGTTGACGAAGCCAATGAATATGCTGCTGCAAATGGCCTGCAAGGTTTTTCATTGCTATCGAATAATTTCTCTTTGGCTCGCATGGAAGACCCGGTCTGGCCGGGCTGCCTTGCCAGTTCCACCGATGCGTTTCGGGATTGGCACACGGCGCAAAACTTTCCGCTGCTCCCTTGGTCAGCGCAAGCACGCGGCTTTTTCCTGAATTGGGAAGCAAGCGGTTTGGCCGCAACGCGCCACGGCGCAGACCCGACCGATGATGAGATGCAACGGGTTTGGGGTTCTGATGACAACCTTGAGCGACGACGTCGCGCCTTTGAATTGGCCGACAGACTTGGGGTCAGCGCCATTCAAATCGCGCTGGCTTATGTCGTCAATCAGCCTTATCCGTGCTGTGCGCTTATCGGCCCCCGCAACCCGATGCAATTACAAGACAGCCTTGATGCGGCGCAAATTTCTCTGACGCAAGACCAAGTGAACTGGCTGGATTTGCGCGATTAGGAGCGCACCAGCCGCGCCAAAAAACGCAGCCAGCGATTGTTCAACGCCAGTAAAAGCAGGTCGAAAAGCTTGGGCGACAACGCACCGCCCGACATGATTTGCACAGTCTTCAAACGCAGCGACATAACCATCTCCTCGCGCATTTTCATCGCAACCGGCGTTTCTTGGCGCTTGCCCATGGTCTTCGCCGCCATCTCTAGCGCCGCATTGGCAACCCGTTTACCGACCCAATGATGACGAATATCAGCCAGCGTCGTATTGGCATGATAGGGTTTAATGCTCTCAGCCGGTGGTACGCGTAAGCCCAAAGCCGCCAGTTGAGCGTCTTGCATAATGACATAAGGTGCTTCAACCAGAGGTTGTGAGTTGTGGCCACTGCCCGCGGGCAATTCAACCGATAGGGTTTCGCGAATATCGGCACTTGAGGCAGCAAACAGAATTTCAAACACGCCCGGCTCCACGTCCCAATCGTCCAGCGTCACATTAAAATAGGCGAAAGCGCGCTTATCCAACACGAAGCGAATTTCCTTTGCTTCATCCGGTTGCAGCATGATTTTTTGAAATGCCTTTAACTCGCGCTCGGGACGATAAGCAGCGCTTTCGACGTCGCGCACATAGAGTTGGATGATTTCCGCACCGGCGCAAGAGCCGGTGTTTTTGACAGTCACCGCCACTTCCATAGTTTCATTATCGGCTGACCAATCAGCGACCAGTGTGGCATCAGAATAGGTGAATTTTGTGTAGCTTAGGCCATGACCAAAGGCAAACAGCGTCGGCACATTATGCGTGATGAAATGGCGATAACCGATATTCAGCCCCTCGCGATAAACCAATTGGCGTTTGTGATTGGCAAAATTTTCCTGCGCCGGACAGTCGTCCAAACGCAGCGGAAAACTTTCAGCCAACTTGCCGCTCGGGCAAATATCGCCATAGATCAAATCAACCAATGCGTGTGCACCGGCTTGCCCCGACAAATAGGTTTCTAAAACCGCAGACACGTTTTCCAGCCACGGCATTTCAATCGGCGCGCCATTGGACAGCACGACAATGCAATTGGCATTGGCGGCAGCAACCGCGGTAATCAATTTTTCAATCTGCGCGGGCTGGCGCAAATGCGTGCGGTCAAAGCCTTCTGCCTCAAATAGGGGCGGCAGTCCGGCCATGATAATCGCAATATCAGCCGCTTGCGCCGCAGCGACAGCCTCGGCAATCAGCGCCGCATCATCGGCCGCCATTTCCGCATCAAAGCCCGCCGCATAAGCAATCTTATCCGCCCCCAGTCGCGCCGTAAAAGCGTCTAACGGACGGTCTATCTTGGTCGCATTCACTTGCGATGACCCGGCACCCTGAATGCGCGGCGTCTCGGCAAAAGCACCGATAAGCGCGACAGATTTATCGGCTGAGAGCGGCAGAATATCGGCGTTTTTTAGAAGAACCGCCCCATCAGCCGCGGCCTTGCGCGCCAACGCATGATGCGCGTCGAAATCGACTTTTCGGGGCGCCAGATTAGCCTTTGAGGCCATTATCAGTTGCGTCACCCGACCCGCAGCGCGGTCGAGATGCGCTTCATCAAAGGTGCCGTCTTTTACCTGCACCGCAACCAGCCGATCATTGACCCCACCACTGCTCGGCATCTCCAATTCCAATCCGGCAGCAATGCCCCGTGGGCGATTATTTACCGCGCCCCAATCGGTGACCACCAAACCTCTAAAGCCCCAACGGTCGCGCAAAATGGAGGTCAGCAAGTCCTCATGCTCGGAACAATAAATGCCGTTAAAACGATTATAGGCGCACATCACGGTCCACGGTTGGGCTTGCGATACAGCCGCTTCAAAAGCCGGAAGATAAATCTCAAACAGGGTGCGCCGATCAACCAGCGTATCTACAACCATTCGCTGCGCTTCCTGATTATTGACCGCGAAATGCTTTAAGCTGGTGCCCGTGCCGGTCGATTGCACGCCCTGCACGAAGCTCACTGCCATTTCCCCGGCCATGAACGGGTCTTCGGAATAATACTCAAAATTGCGCCCGCAAAGGGGACTGCGTTTAATATTCACGCCCGGCGCGAGTAGAACCGACACGCCCTCAGCCTGACATTCGCGCCCAATCGCCGCCCCGACTTGATGAATAAGCGCCTTGTCCCAAGATGAAGCCAGCGTCACAGCGGTTGGAAAGCAGGTCGCCGGAACAGATGCGGTTAGCCCCATATGGTCGGCTTGATTGCCCTGTTTGCGCAATCCATGCGGCCCGTCCGACACCATAATCGGCGGCAGGTCATATTGCGCCAATGGCTGCAAATGCCAAAAGCTGGAGCCCGACATAAGAGAGGCTTTTTCATCGACCGACATGCGGGCCACCAGTGCCGTGGCTTCGTTCTCAAAATCATATGGCTGCTTCATTGCTCGCTCCCCTTGCCGCATTTGCAAAATGGCACAATTATGACACTCTAAGCGGTCAATTACACGGCGACAAGCGGGCGGAGCATATTGTGGTGAAAATCGCTATTATCGGTGCAGGAAGCACGGTTTTCATGAAGAATATCGTGACAGATATTGTGCTTGAACCGGGCTTGGATAGCGCCCATATCGCGCTGCATGATATTGACGCCGAGCGCTTGGCGGTCTCAGAGAAAGTGGCGCATCGCATCTGCGAAGCAACCAACACCACCCCCACAATATCGGCCTACCTTGATCGGCGCGAGGCGCTGCAAGATGCTGATTTTGTTATTACCATGATTCAAGTCGGTGGCTATCAGCCCGCTACGCTTACCGATTTTGAAATTCCAAAAAAATACGGCCTGCGCCAGACCATTGGGGACACTTTGGGCGTTGGCGGCATTATGCGCGGGCTCCGCACAGTGCCGGTGCTGCAAGCCATCGCTCATGATATGGCTGATTGCTGCCCCGAAGCCCTGTTGCTGCAATATGTAAACCCGATGGCAATAAATTGCCTCGCACTTTCCAAACTCGCGCCCCAGTTGAAATATGTTGGCCTGTGTCATTCAGTGCAGGGCACGGCAATTGACTTGGCGCGCGACCTTGGCGAAAAGCCCGAAGCGATTGACTATGACTGCGCGGGTATCAATCATGTCGCTTTCTATACGCGTTTTGAAAAGCGTCATGCCGATGGCCGTATGGAAGACCTTTATCCGCGCCTCAAGCTATTGGCACAATCGCGTGACTATGGGCGTGGCTGGGAGGATTGCGCCAATCATGTGCGTTATGACATGCTCACACGGCTTGGCTATTTCGTTACCGAAAGCTCGGAACATTTTGCTGAATACACGCCCTATTTCATCAAGGGAAACCAACCGCAACTCATTGATAAATATGAGATACCTCTCGATGAATATCCGCGCCGCTGCGAAGCGCAAATTGCCGAATGGGAAGCGCAAGCCGCGGCGCTGACCGGCGGTGGCGAGATGTTATGCGAGAAATCGGTTGAATATGCCGCCCGCATCATCGGTGCGATGGTTTCGGGAACGGGCGATAAGGTTCATGGCAATGTCGCCAATCGGGGGCTGATTGATAATCTGCCGGAGAATGCCTGTGTCGAAGTGCCGTGTCTGATTGATGGCAATGGCCTCGCGCCGCAAAAAGTCGGTGCACTGCCACCGCATCTGGCGGCGCTGATGCAAACCAATATTAACGTGCAACAACTGACGGTTGAGGCGCTGGTGACCGGCAAGCGCGAGCATGTTTACCACGCCGCCATGCTCGATCCACATACGGCGGCTGAATTAAACCTTGATCAGATTTGGGGCTTGGTTAATGAGCTGTTGGAAGCGCATGGCGCGGCCATTCCCGAATTGCGATAATTCTGCTATCCCTACGCGCGAGGAGATGTTCATGCGTGACGTTTTTCAAGTTTATTTCAAGCATGGCACGGTGCAATTTTTATTCGCCGCGCTGTTTATTTGTGCCTATGCGGTCGAGGGATTAGCACTCTGGCAAAGCTGGCCGTGGATGCTGCTGGTCATCGCCAGCGCGCCGTTTTTTGAATGGGTGACGCATAAATATACGCTGCACCGCCCGCTCACCGATAAGCCGGGCTTTTGGCGTGATTATCAAATTCGACTGCATCATGGCCATCATCTGCATCCCGAGCGGCGCGACCTGCAATTTGCGCCGGTAAGCGGCATTATTATTATGTTCATTCAGCTTTATCTCAGCTATGCGCTGTTTACATGGTCGTGGAGCACGGCGCTTGTGCCGCTGCTCGCCTCAATAGCCTATTATCTGATTTATGAATGGATACATTTGGCTCACCATACGCAAAGTTATAAGCCGATTTTCGGGTGGGGGCGAAGCTTGCGCGACGCGCATATGCGCCATCATTTTCACAATGAAAATTATAATTGGGGCATCACAAACGGCTTTGGTGATGTTTTGCTCGGCACTTGGAAAAGCACTAGCGATGTCGATAAAAGCCCGACGGCGAAAAAACTGTCCGGATATGAGGGCTAAATGAACGAGATTTCAATCGGTATTATTGGCGCCGGTATGATGGGCCAAGAGCATATTCAAAACTTCAATCTGCTTGAGGGCGCACAAGTGACCGCGCTGGCCGATACGGATGCCGCGATGTTGGCAAAAGCCGCCGAGATGACAAACGGCACGCCGATGCAAAGCGATGATTTCGAGACTTTACTGGGCGATAACGGACCCGATGTGCTGGTTATTTCCACTCCGAATTTCCATCACATAGATGTGCTGGAAACCGCGCTGGAAGCCGGTAAGCCGATTTTATGCGAAAAACCGCTATGCACGACGCTGGAGGATACGCAAAAAGTCATGCGCCGCGTCGGGCATCTTGATTTGATTTTTCAGGTTGGCATGGAATATCGCTTCAAGCCCGCACTGAACGAGATGATTAACCGCGTGCGGCGCGGCGATATCGGCCAAATTCAAATGCTATCGATTCGCGAACACCGTTTTCCTTTCTTACCCAAAGTCGGGGATTGGAACCGCTTTAACCGAAATACGGGCGGCACTTTGGTTGAAAAATGCTGTCACTTTTTCGACCTGATGCGTTTTATCATCGGCAGTGAACCGACCGGCGTTATTGCCTCAGCCGGGCAAAACGTCAATCACCTTGACGAAACCTATGGTGGCCAGACGCCTGATATTTGGGACAATGGCTATGTTGTGTTTGATTTCGCCAATGGCGCCCGCGCCATGCTGGATTTATGCATGTTTGCCGAAGGCTCGCGCCATAGCGAAGAGCTCGCCGCGATTGGCGACAAAGCCAAAGTGGAATGCCTCTTGCCGCAAAATATTGTCACCCATGGCAACCGCGAAAACTGGCATGTGACCCAAGATGATATTCACGTGCCTGACGAGATTTTGAACGCCGGTTATCATTCGGGCGCGACCTATTACCAAAACAAGGCCTTTCTCGATGCCGTGCGCGGTGCGGCCGAGGTGCCGGTGACCGCACTTGATGGTCACCGCGCCGTAGCGATGGGCGTGGCAGCGCAAATGGCCGCGGCAGAGAAACGCCGCATAGATATGACAGAGGTGGGGCTATGAGTTTCGGAGACAGCGAAAATCTGGTCGACGGCAATGCCCGCAAAATCGGTGGCAAGGAAGTCGGCGCATTGGCATTTGGCTGCTGGCGCTTGGTTGGTGACGATGTTGCAGACGCCACAGCGCGCATAGAGGTCGCGCTGGATAACGGATTAAACCTCATCGACAATGCCGATGTTTATGGCCTCGACTGGGGTGGGCAAGCATTTGGCGAAAGTGAAACCCTACTCGGCAAAGTGCTCGCCGCCGCGCCGGCTTTGCGCGACCGTATGGTGCTGGCCAGCAAGGGCAGCATTATTCCCGGCATTCCTTACGTCGCCAGTGCCGATTATCTGAACGCCGCAGTGGATGCCTCACTGACACGCCTGCAAAGCGAGCATATCGACCTATACCAAATCCACCGCCCCGACATGTTTACCCATCCCGCCGAAACAGCCGCCGCGCTGGACGGCTTGGTGCAGGCAGGTAAAATTGGCATGGTCGGGATATCAAATTACACACAAGCGCAAGAAGATGCGCTGCGCCAATTTATGAAAGCGCCGCTCGTCTCGTTGCAATCTGAATACTCACTGGCAGCACTCAACGTATTGCGCGACGGCACGCTCGATCGCTGCATGGCCGGCGACACGGCGTTTCTCGCCTGGTCACCGCTGGCCGGTGGCCGCTTGGTCAGCGGCGAGGGTTTGCGCCCCGAATTGATGCACACAATCGATAGATTGGCAGCACGCGAGAATACCGACCGCGCAGGCATTGGGCTGGCCTTTGTGCTGGCGCACCCATCGCGTCCCATCGCCATTATCGGTTCGCAAAATGCCGCCCGCATTGAAACCGCAACCGAGGCACTATCCATGTCCTTGACGCGCCAAGACGTCTATGCGCTGATCGAGGCCGCCGAAGGCGTGCCCCTGCCCTAGAAAGAATAATTATGAGCCAATATCCAAAAGCCGAAATCAGCTGGTTTTCAGCCCTTTGCGACGATGATTATCAGTTTCTCGGCGTCGAGGACCCCAGCCTGAAAGCCAGTTGGCCGCATTGCCGCGATATCGCGCTAACGGCTGAGAAGAACGGCTTCGATAATATCCTGCTCCCCTCCGGTTATACGCTGGGTATGGACTCGATTGGTTTTGCCGGTGGCATTGCCCCGCTGCTGGAGAAGATGCGGCTGCTGGTGGCTGTGCGCTGCGGCGAAATGTGGGTGCCGCAACTGGCGCGCCAACTGGCAACACTTGACCAGATGTTGGGCGGCCGCCTGACCATTAATATTATTTCTTCTGACCTGCCCGGCCAAACGCTTGACGGCGCACCGCGCTATCAGCGCACACGTGAGATAATGCAGTCACTGCGCAAATTCTTGAATGGCGAGGCGGTGCAGCTTGATGGCGAGCATATCCGCTTGGATTTAGAGGCGCCGCGCATGCAAACCGTATCGGGCAAATGCCCGCCTTTTTATTTTGGTGGCCTGTCACCTGCGGCGCGTGATGTGGCGGCTGAGGAGGCCGATGTCTTTCTCATGTGGCCGGACACGATGGATAAGGTCAGCGATATTTTGGACGATATGCGGCAACGGGCGGCAGGCTATAATCGCACATTGAAATTCGGTTATCGCGCGCATGTGATTGTTCGCGAAACCGAAGAAGAGGCGCGCGCCGCCGCCGACAAGCTCATCAGCAGGCTTGATGATGGGGTTGGCGAAGCGATACGCAATCGCTCGCTCGATAGCGCATCCTATGGGGTTCGACGACAGGCCGAAATGCGAGACGCGGCCAATGCTGCCGGTTCGGGCGACTATGTCGAGGATAATTTATGGACCGGTGTAGGGCGTGCACGCTCAGGCTGCGGGGCGGCAATCGTCGGCGACCCGACCCAAGTTTTAGCCAAACTCAACGCCTATCGCGACCTCGGCATCGAAGCCTTTATCCTGTCCGGTTATCCGCACACGGACGAGTGCGATTTATTCGGCAAATATGTGCTGCCAAAACTTGACCACGGGCCGTTGGAAATCTGATGCGCTTTGGCCTCGACCTCGGCGGCACCAAAATGGAAGCCGCTTTGCTTGATGATGCAGGCGCAATTATCTGGCGCGAGCGTCGCCCGACACCGGCTGAAAATTATGATGCCATTCTTGATGTCATTGCGGGGCTGGTTGCCAAAGCACAAGATGAAACCGGTGACACGCCCTCTATCGGTATCGCTATGCCCGGTTCGCTGTCACCGAAAACCGGATTGGTTCGCAACTCCAACACGCAATGCCTGAATGGCCAGCCGATGAAACAGGATTTGGAAACCAAGCTCGGTCGCGAGGTGCGGCTCGCCAATGATGCAAATTGTTTTGCTTTATCTGAGGCCGTCGACGGCGCCGGTGCCGGCGCGCAATCGGTTTTTGGCGTGATTTTCGGCACAGGTTGCGGCGGTGGCTTGGTGTTTGACGGCCAATTACAAAACGGCGCAAACGGCATTGGCGGCGAATGGGGGCACAACCCGTTGGCCGCAATGCGGCCCGATGAAGTGCCCGGTCCAGATTGTTATTGCGGCCGACAAGGCTGCAATGAGACTTGGATTTCCGGCTCAGGATTTGCCCGCGACCATGAATATGTGACCGGCGAAAAACGGACGGCAGAGGAAATTATTGCCAGCGATAGCGATGCCGCCAAAGCGAGCTTTGAGCGCTTATGTGACCGCATGGCGCGCGCGCTTGGCGCGGTCATCAATCTGGTTGATCCGGAAGTGATTGTGCTGGGCGGCGGCCTGTCTAATGTCGACGCACTTTACACGCGCATCCCCGACATATGGAACGCTTATATTTTCTCGGACATTATTGAGACCCAATTACTGCCCAATAAACATGGCGACGCCAGCGGTGTGCGCGGCGCCGCTTGGTTATGGCCGGTCAAATAGAGCCTAAAGGCTAGAGCCGCACATCATTATTGTCGATTTTGACCTGCACTTCAGCGGTTATCGGCTCAACGTCATCAGCACCACGCGCCAGTAAATAAAGCGGGTCATCAACCTCATCGACTTTATAGGCTGCATTTTTCAACTTCGTTTTCTGAAACTTAAATGTGCCGGTCACATCAACTTTTTGGCCAATGCGGATAAAGCGGGGCACGGCATAGCCCGGCAGATTGTCGCGCATATGCGCCGCCAAACCACCTAAATCAAGCTTGCCGGCTTCTTTCTGCGTTAAATATAACATGCCGCAGCGGCCATCGCGGCCCGGCACGGTAACACCATAAACAACCGCATCTTCAATTTCAGGCCATTTCATAATCACGCTCTCGACCTCGGTCGTCGCAACGTTTTCACCCTGCCAGCGGAATGTATCGCCAATGCGGTCACCAAATTGAATATGACCGTGTTTTTGCAAAATGACGAGATCCCCTGAATTGAACCAGGCATCGCCTTTTTCAAACACATCGCGCAGGATTTTCTTTTCACTGGATTGTGCGTCCGTATAGCCGTCAAATGGGTTTTGCTCGGTAATGCGCATAATCAGCAATCCGGTTCCACCAACCGACATGCTTTTCATGAAATCGCCTTCGCCGCGCACCGGTTCGTCTTCATCGACATCATATTGAATGACGTCCCACGCACTGCCATATTGCGGCGACCAGCCGACGGTTTTGTCGAAATTAAAGATATTCACGAAACCGGTATTACCCTCAGATGCGCCATAAAACTCATGCACGCGACCAATGCCAAAACGGTTTTTGAACTCCATCCAAATATCCGGGCGTAGGCCATTGCCCAAAACGCGGGTTACATTATGCGCCTTATCGCTTTCGCGTTCCGGTTGAGCCAACAAATAACGCAGTAACTCACCGATATAAATCGCTGCCGTCGCCTCAAATTTAATGCAATCTTCCCAGAACTGACTGGCCGAGAATTTGCGGCGCAGCGCCAATGTCGCGCCGCTGGACAAACATGAGCCGAGGCCGACGACCAGCGCATTTGAGTGATAAAGCGGCAGCGCACAATAATATGTATCCTCCGGTTTCAGCGTCATCACATTGACACCGAACTGGGTTCCGGCGCGGAACACTTTCATATGCGTTGTGATACTGGCTTTCGGCAAACCGGTTGTGCCCGACGTAAAGATGTAAAAAATCGGTGTGCCCAATTTCAACGGTTGTTCCGGCAAAATATTGTTATCAGCTTGCCCGGCAATTTCTGCCATCAGGTTTTTATAATCACCCGGTGCTGATGGGTTATCGCCATCCGCAATAAAGAGCAGCTTGTCGCTGTGCTGCTCGTCAACCACATCGGCAACGGTTTCCATATTACTGAGACATTCCGCACCAACGACAATTAAAGTCGGCTCAATGAGGCGAAGGCTATGGGCCAAAGCCTCATTGGTCTGACCCGTATTGACCATGCCGGCCACGGCACCGATTTTTAGACACCCAGCCGTCGCAAATAAAAGCTCAGGGCGGTTTTCAATATTCAGCGCAATTTTGTCGCCAAATTTGACCCCGCGAGCCCGAAAATAATGCGCCATTTGATTGGCTTTTCGGTTGAATTCCACCCAGCTGATCTGTTGGTCTTCAAACTTAATGGCAATCGCGTCCGGACGCTCCGAGGCATGACGCTCGAGGAAATCAATAATCGATACCTCATCCTCC
The DNA here is from genome assembly GCA_022426245.1 of Alphaproteobacteria bacterium. Classification (GTDB taxonomy): domain Bacteria; phylum Pseudomonadota; class Alphaproteobacteria; order RS24; family RS24; genus UBA8337. Next base: position 24,615 of record JAKMDW010000026.1, read on the forward strand.
ATGCGCGAGTTCAGCAAGGATTTCAAATTGCCGATTGAACCCGGCCGCGCCAGAAACTTCAGGAAGCGGAACAGGTATTTCCCGGTGGTGATTTTTTGCTCTTGAAACGCCATAAACGGTAAAGCCTTTTCTTGTCGTCAGTTAAACAGTGTCAAATGAGAAGGCTTTTTGCAAAGCCGGTCGTGCTTTCAGCCGCTCAATATACGCCATCAGATTGGGGTGGTCTTCGTTTACAATGCCCATGCGCTGCGACATCATAATGGCATGACCTATCATGGTGTCGGCAGCGGTGAAATCACCGGCCACATAATCTTTGCCGGCCATATCATCTTCCAATGGTTGCACAGCCCGCGCCAGCAAGCGCTGCGCTTGGCCCAATGCCGTTTCGTCGCGGCGCTCCGGCGGCAGCAAAATCGTATGCACGACGATTGTGTTAATTGGTGGCATAATCATGCCCTCGCAATAATGGAACCATTGCAGATATTTCGGATAATTCGGCGCATCGGGTGACGGCTTCAGACCACCGTTTTTGTGACGCTCCAAAATATATTCGGCAATCGCACCGGATTCCCAAATCGTGATATCGTCATCTTCCAACACCGGAATGCGACCCAAGGGATGGCGCGCGCGATGCGCGTCTGATTTCAGATCCTTCGGATGAAAATCCATCCGATTTAATTCATATTCCAGCCCTAATTCTTCAAGCAGCCATAATGTTCGCACAGCGCGCGAATTTGGGGCAAAGTGTAATGTCAGCATGGTTTAAACTCCCTAATTTGGCCGAATTTTGACAGTATCGGTGCCACAAGTCCAGTAAAACAGAAGCTATTCGGAAATTGTTCTAAAGGTCAGATTAATGCGCGCGCCGGTCGCGCGCTTCATCACCGGCAGGCTATGTTCCCAATGGGTTTGGGTCGCGCCACGCATGACCAACAGGCTGCCATGCGCCAGCAAAACCTCTGCTTTCTCCTTATCGGCCTTATGGCGGAAAACGAAACGCCGTGCTTCGCCCAAACTCACAGAGGCAATCGCCCCATTGGGAAGCAATTCTTTTTCATCATCGGCGTGCCAGGCCATGCCCTCCTCGCCCGAATGATAAAGATTGAGCAAACAGCAATTAAAACTATCGCCGCTCTCAGCCTCCACCATTGCTTTCAATTTCTGCAGTGATGGCGTCCAAGGCAGGGCCGTTTTGGTGTTGCGCGAATAGGTATATTGGAACGGCTTATCGCCATGCCACGCCACTTCGCGGTGGGTAATAATTTCGCGGCCATATAATGTCACGCGGTCATGCTGCCACGCCACCTCATCCATCAGCGCAGCGAACAGCCTGTCGGCTTCCTCAACCGAACACAGCGCGCCAAAATAAACCGCCTCGCCATCGCGCGGCAGAAGATTTCGGCTTTGCGGGTTGAATAAGTCCATTACTCAGATTTGGCGCGCGCCCCGTAAATGGCAATCACGCAGAGCACCAGTAAAATCATCGCGCCATAAAAGCCCAGCGGCATGTGTTCGGCACCGGTCGGTTTAATCGCCCGGCCCAGCAGAAGAAGGCCTTTTTCGACAATCGCCAGACACAGAAAAAGCAGGGTAAAATTGCGGTGACGCAAAACAATGAGCGCCAAAACCAAACCCCAAACCATCTGTGTCGCACCGAGCCGAGCCGCCATGGCAATCATTTGCAGACCGCCATCATGCGCCAGGTCGAGGCCGGCAATGCTTATCAGCCCGCTATCGGGCAGCAGCACATGCAATGTGCCGCCGATGAGCGTTTGCAAAGCGACCAGCGCCAAAGGGATAACCGCCCAAACGGCACCCTGATATTGGTCATTGGTCGGGGGCGGCAAAATTTTCATGCATGAAGCCTAGCTGCATGGCACAGTCAACGCAAACGGCGAATGGTCGAATTTGGCGAAAACGGCGCGGCGTCGATTTCCGGCGTCCGACCGGTCATTTGGTCGGCCAATAAGCGCGCCGAGCCAACGGCCATCGTCCAGCCGAGGTGACCGTGCCCGCAATTCAACCAAAGGCCATCGACATTACTGGCCCCGATAAATGGTCTGCCATCGGCACTCATCGGGCGCAAACCGGCCCAACCCTGCGCGCGCGCCCAATCAAGCTTTTGTGCCGTGTCGGGCAGCAGGGTCTCAAAGAAACCACGCAACTGTGTGAGGCGCCGCTGCTGAATCCGCTTATCATTGCCGACAAATTCGGCCATGCCCAAAATTCGCAACCGGTCACCTAAGGGCGTGATGGCAATGTGCTGCATCGGATCAACCAGCAAGTGACGCGGTCGTTCTTTGCTCAAATGCCCTGCATCTAAGGTCAGCGAATAACCTTTGGCCGGACGAATAGGCAGACGCATGCCAAGCGGCCGCGCCAAATCAGATGCCGCCACACCTGCCGCCACCACCACACGCCCCCTTAATTCTGTGTCGCGCAATCTCACACCGACCACCGCGCCGCCCTCGATAAGCAGGTTTTCAACTTTCGTGTTGAGGCGCATCTCGCCGCCATTTTTCAGAGCCACCGCCGCAAGCCCCTGGCAAAAACGCCGGGCATCGCCAATGCCATCATCCGGAAAGCGTAACGCCCCGACCAAGCCCTGCGCCGCTGCCAAAGACGGTTCACACGCCAGTAAATCCGCGCGGTTGAGCGCTTCGTAGCGCAAGCCTTTTGCCGCCAGCATATCCGCCAATCGCAAGGCCTCGTCGCGCTCGGCCTGTGTGCGCATCAGCTTTAACGTGCCCGGCGCAGCGCTGTCATAATCGAGATTGAGGAATTGTTGCAACGCCTCGGTTTGCCGTGTTGAATATTCCGCCAGATCAAAATTGGCGCGCGCAATCGCATCGTAATTTTTGCGTGCAGAATGACGCAGAAAGGCCATCCCCCATCCTGCCAATCTGGGGATCTGCGCCAGATGCAACTTCATCGCCGCATCGCGCTGAAACAATGACGCCAATAAATGCCGCCCAATACCAGGGTTATTCCATGGGTCAGGCAAGCTCGGGTGCAGCCCGCCACCATTGGCGAAACTTGCGCCACGCGCGACATCGGCTTCTGCATCTATCAGCAGGCATGGCAGGCCACGCGCCGTCAGCTCGTAAAAGCTGGTCACACCGGCCAAACCGCCGCCAATAATAATGGTTAAATCTGTCATACTCTGTGTCGCAAAATAGCAGCAATCCATGCGGTTTACGAAAGCAAAATGGCGCGCCGCAATGGCTGGACAATTGGCACTATAAACGCCAATATTAAAAAAATTTAAGGAGATTTGTAATGGCTGTTCAGCTAATGGGCGCTCCCGGCTCACCCTATACTCGCAAAATGTTGGCGCTGATGCGCTATCGCCGCATCCCCTATCAAGTGCGCTGGCAAAGCGTCAACATTGGAAATCTTGACGATAGCGAAAATTTTCCAAAGCCGAAAGTGCCGCTACTGCCGACCTATTATCTGCCCGATGAGACTGGCGAGATACAGGCGGTGACCGATAGCTCCCCAATTTTGCGCCGTTTTGAGACTGAATTTGAAGGCCGTAGTGTTATCCCAAGCGATCCGGTGCTGGCTTTCTTCAACTGGCTGCTGGAAGATTACGGCGATGAATGGCTGACCAAAGCGATGTTTCACTATCGCTGGCATTATCAGGCGGATATTGCCAAAGCCGGTTCCATTTTGCCGCGCTGGAGCCATTTGACCGCCGGCGATGAAGATGTCGCGCCCCTATCCAAATATATTAGCGAGCGGCAAATATCCCGCTTGTCCTATGTCGGCTCAAATGAGGTGACGAAGGAAACCATTGAGGGCAGCTTTAAACGCTTCCTCAAAATGCTGAATGACCATTTTCAGTCGTCGCCTTATTTATTCGGCAACCGCCCCTCATCGGCTGATTTTGCCATTTATGGCCAGCTTACCCAGCTTGCTGTTTTCGACCCGACATCCAGCGCCATTGTGACGCAACAGTTTCCGCGCATCTATGCATGGACCGAGCTATTGGAGGATTTATCGGGCTTGGAAGTTGCCGATGATGACAGCGATTGGCTCGATGCATCCGCCGGTTTGCCCGACACGCTGCTGGCTTTGATGAGCGAGATGGCCTCGCTTTATATTCCCTATCTCAAGGTCAATGCAGAAGCGGTGATGAGCGGGGCGCAGATGGTCGATGCCGAGGTTGACGGCAGACCCTATCAGCAAAACCCGTTCACCTATCAAGCCAAATGCCTACAATGGATTGGCGAGCAATATGTCGCCCTATCGAGTGATGAGAAAACGCGGCTGGCCGAACTGACGCATGGCACAGGTCTTACTGAGGCGCTGACCTAGTTACAGGGAAAGCCCGCCATCTGCGACAATGGTTTGGCCTTGCACATAAGCCGCCAAGGGTGAGGCAAGAAACAAAGCGACGCCCGCCATATCGGCCGGCGTGCCGGCGCGCCGTAACGGTATGGCACGCAAGGCACCCTGCATGCGTTTTTCATTTTCGGTTGTCACAGCCGTCAGTTTGGTCGGCACCAGACCGGGAGCCAAGCCATTGACGCGGATGCCATCACGCGCCCATGCCTGCCCCAATGTTTTGGTCAGGCTGATGGCGGCGGCTTTCGACGCGGCATAGGCCGGATTGCCGATATTGCCCTGCATGCCGGAAATTGAACTGACAATAATCAGCGCCCCATTGGCCGCGGCCAAAAGCCGATGATACTTGCTGGCACAGGCCATGACGCTGTCAATATTGACGCCCATCACATAATCCCAGCCCGGTTTTTCGAACTCTTCTTGGCGATAGCGCACAACGCCCTGGCTCAACACCAGCACATCGAGACTGTCAAATGACGCTTGATGCGCGGCGATGGCATCGCTGTCGGACACATCAACGCAATTATAGGTGAGGCCGCTTAAATCGGAGCCATCAGCCGCGTCATAATCTTCAACTGAGGCGCGCGTGCCCCACACATGCACATCAGCGCCGCGGCTTAAAAACCCATGCGCAATACCATTGCCGATACCGCTAGAGCCACCGACAACCAGAACAGTCTTGCCGCTAAAATCAAGTTCGCTCATAAAATTCTCCCTGCCCTATTTGGCAAGGAAAACGTTTTTATTGCAAGGCTTCCGGGCCAAAATCATAATCGAAAAGCTCAATGGCAACCTGCATGCTGGTGCGATTTAACGAGGTCACGGAACCGGATTTCAGGTTTTCCATCACCGAGTTCAACAGCACAGGCACACCGTCCACATTCTCAAAATCAATATTTGTCAAACGCTTCAGCGCTTGGCCTTTGCGATTGTAAAAGGTGATTTCGCGAATGGTGTTGTCTGATTTGGCGACCTTATAGTCGAGCTTCGAATAGACGTCATTCTTGTTTTTGGGGGCGCTTGTAATGTTGTAGTAAACCGCGTCCTCGCTCACCAATTTGTGCGAATCTTGCGCCGCGTCGCGACCCATTAAATCGCTATATGAAAAGTCGGAGCCGAAAAAACTCTCATGTTGCTGGCCACCTTTCAGCTCGCGCACGCGCCCCAGAGACGGCAGATAGACCCAGCTTTTGCGCTTATCCGTTGCAACATCCAATTCAGTTGAAAACCCGACGCCGCGCACCGCAGCAGGTTCGCGGAATGTCGCGATAAGCTGACGGCGACCGTCACCTTGCTTGCTGACCAGACGCAGCAGGCGCTCACGCTTTTTACCACCCTTGCCGGTCGTCAAATTAACTTCCGCCACGGCAGATGGGAAAAAACCCATCACAGCATTGGCTTGCTTCATAATTTCTTCACCGCTCTGCGCTTGCGCCGGTGATACCGCCATAAAAGCAAATGCAACAGCACCGATAACGGCCATATGAATTGACAACATATTTACTCGCAACATTACTATTCCTCCGAACACTAACATATTTAGCCGCAAAACACGGCCTCATGTCTAGGTTTTTCGCACCTCATTGCGGTTAACCCGATTTGGGGGTTATATAAACCATGTTTGAAGGAAACGTAAGATGCGCCCAAATTTTCTGACCGATGACTTTGCTGTTCATGAACAAATGGACGCCGCCGACATTGAGGCCGCCCTCGTTGCCGGTTTCAAGACGATTATCTGCAATCGTCCGGATAGCGAAGATGGCGCTGTGCCGTTTGACAGCCTGAAGCCGATTGCCGAGGCGCATAATGTGCCGATTGTTTATCAGCCTGTCGTCAGCGGCGCGTTGAGCGATGACGATGCCCGCCAGTTCGCTGAAATTCTCGACAGCGCTGAGAAACCCGTGCTGGCTTATTGCCGCTCAGGCGCGCGCTGCACCGTGCTATTTGATATGGCGCGGGCTTATCTCAGCGACTAAAAGTTTTTCGCTGAAACTGCCGGCCAGCGTCCGGCCCAAGGCCGCGCTTCCTCTAACTCATAGGCCAGATGCAATAATGTCGCCTCGCCACCATGCGCGGCGGCAAATTGCGTGCCTATCGGCAAGCCATTGCGGGCCGTGAAAAGCGGCAAGCTGATGGCCGGATTGCCCGACGCATTATATTGTGCCGTATAGGCCACATAGTCGACAACCGAGTCATACACTTCTTCATAACTCTTATGGCCGTCTTGCTCACCGATCAATAATGGTGGGCTGAACAGAACCGGCGAAAGAATAATATCGTAAGCCTCAAAGAAAGCGCGATAGTCCGCCTCAACCGAACGCACATAAGCCAGCGCCTTTGCATCAAGGTCAGGGTCTTTGGCCTTGCGACCGCCATATAATTTGGCCAACCCGTGGGTAAATGGCTCCAGCACCTCCTCAGGGTCAACCCAACGCCCCTGCATCAGACCGATAAGGCGCGCGTTTTTAACCAACTCATAGGCGCTCGATGACCAGACATTCATAAACTGATCGAGGAAATTACCATCAACAACCAATGCGGCATCAACAGCCTCGACATTATGCCCCAAATTTTCGCACATTTTGGCTGCGCGCTCGGTTGCCTGCTTCACATCGGGGTGCGGCTCTCGCCCATCAAATGTCTTGGTATGGAAAGCAATTTTGAGGCGCTTCTTCGACTGCCCTTCAACAAAACCGGTAGGCTTGTAATCTGCGCCGGCGCCTTTTTTCTCGGCCACATTTAGAATTTGCGCCGTATCGCGCACCGAGCGGGAAACCGCCAAACGCACGCTAATGTCGGCATCGGTAAACGGCGCCGTGTTCATAAACAGGCGTTGGCGTGTCGGTTTCAGTCCGACCAGACCATTGACCGACGCCGGAATACGAATGGAGCCACCGCCGTCAGAGGCATGGGCGAACGGCACCATGCCCGACGCAACTGCCGCACCCGCACCCCCCGAACTGCCGCCCGTATGATAAGCCGCATTATATGGATTACGCGCCGCGCCCAGCAATCGGCCTTCAGTCGTCGAGACAAAGCCGAATTCCGGCGTATTGGTTTTGCCGATAATCACCAAGCCGGCATTTTTAGCACTGACCACACTGCCGACATCGGAGTCGGCAATATTATGTTCAAACAATTTCGACCCTAGCGTCAGCGGTGCGCCTTCAAGATCGGCCAAATCTTTGATCAAATAGGGCACACCCTTAAACGGCCCATCGGGCAGTGGCCCTTGCGCCGCCGCGCGGCCATCATCATATAATTTATGAACCACCGCATTGAGCGCCGGATTGAGTTTTTCAATGCGCTTAATGGCAGCCTCGACAAGCTCTAGAGACGAAACCTGTCCGCTGCGGACAAGCGCGGCCTGCCCCATGCCATCATAGGCATAAAATTCGTCCATCGCGGCAGCGACGGGTTTAATGGCAGATGAGAGCGCCACTGCGCTGGCACCGGCGAGAAACATTCTTCTTTTCATTATTCCTCCCAAAGATAAATCCTGTAATGAGAATAATGTCGCTGAAACCCCTTGCCTGTCAATCAGGAGGGACTGCCAACCAAAAAGGGCGCCGCAAAGAAACCCGCAACGCCCTTTTCAGTTTTCAAATCTCGGTCGAGACAGTTCAGCCTTTAGCGACGTTAATCACTTTGCGTTGGGTGAACTCGTTCAAACCTTCTGCGCCAAGCTCCGTGCCAATGCCCGATGTCTTAATGCCGCCAAACGGCACATGGGGTTGCAGGTCAGCATGCTTATTGACCCAAATCGTGCCGCTATCGACTTTCTTGGCGACTTCATAGGCACGGTCAACATCAGATGCCCAAACCGAACCGCCGAGGCCATAATCAGAATTATTAGCGCGCTCAATAACGTCGTCAATATCGTCATATTTGATAACCGGCAAAACCGGGCCGAATTGCTCTTCACTGACCAGACGGCTGTCATCATCAATATCGCGCACAATGGTCGGTGGAATGAAATAGCCCTTGCCTTCCGGCACGTCGCCACCGGCGACAATCGTGCCATTGGCACGACCATCTTCGATATAGTCTTTGACCTTGTCGAACTGCATTTTGTTTTGCAGCGGGCCTAGCTGAGTGCCCTGCTCCAAGCCATTGCCGACAATGGCTTCGTCAGCCAGTTTGGCAAGTTGCTCGACCAGCCTGTCATAAATCGACTCATGCGCGTAAACGCGCTTCATGGCGATGCAAATCTGGCCATTATTGCCAAACGCGCCCTGGAAGATTTGCGGGGCAACTTTTTCAACATCGACATCATCCATGATAATGCCGGCATCATTGCCGCCCAGTTCAAGCGTGATGCGCTTCAACGTGCTGGCCGCGGAAGCCATGACCCGCGCACCCGTTGCCGTTGAACCGGTGAAGGAAATTTTGTTAATGCCCTTATGCGTGGTGATTTTATCACCGAGGTCATTATTGTCAGCAATCACATTTACCACACCGGCGGGCAGGACATCAGCAATCAAGCGGCCAAGATGTAGCGCTGAAAGCGGCGTTGTCGGTGCCGGTTTAATGATGATGGAATTGCCCCCCAATAAAGCGGCAGGCAGCTTGAACGCCAGCAAAATCACCGGGAAATTCCACGGGATAATCGCACCGACGACGCCCAGCGGATTGCGATGAATTTCAACGCGTTGGGTGTCGCTGTCTTCCAACACCTCAACCGGCAGGTCGAGCGATTGGAAATAACGGAAGAACATGGATGCGCCCATAATTTCGCCCATCGCATCTTCCAGCGGCTTGCCCTGCTCTTGGGTTAGAATGCGCGCCAATTCCTCGCTATTGGCTTCGATAATATCGGCAATCTCACCCAATTTGGCACGACGCTCTTCAATCGGCGTATTTTTCCAAATCTGGAAACCGGCCTGTGCCGCTTCAACCGCTTCGTTCAATTGCGCTTCCGAAGCGGTCGGGCAATCAGCCAGAACCTCCTCCGTCGCCGGATTGAGTACCGGCATAGTTGCAGCGCCGTCTACCAGCGCCCCATTTATCAGTAATTTATAATCCATTATAGCCTCCCCAGAATGAGACATTTAGTTAAGCCCAGCAATTTATGCAGCGCAAGCCAAACAGACATCATGCATTTTCAAACCGTGGCAAAGTAAGGGAAATCACCACCACCGGAATCATTAACGCTGCTGCAATCATCAAGGCGAGGTCATAATTTCCCGTCACATCCCAAATATAGCCGGTGTAAAGCGGGGAAATCGCCGCGCCGAAAATGAAGACGGAATAGAGCAGGCCGTAAATCGCGCCATAGTGCTGCAAGCCGAAATAGCGCGCGGTGAAATAGCCGATAAGGTCAACCTCCGCGCCAACGGCAAAGCCCAGCGCAATCGCCGCAAAAATTGCATAATCAACGCCGCCAAGGCCCAACGCCAAACAGCCCAACGCCACCAGCGTAAAAGCCATCGCCGTAACATAAGGAGCAAAAATCCGGTCGATGATAAAGCCGATAAGTAAGCGACCTACCATGACCGACAACCCCATAATCGCGGCAAGACCGCCTGCCTCCGCAGCGGTTAGACCGGCATCCTGCAATAGCGGAATAAAAGCCGGTATCAGCCCCAATACGGCTGATGAAATAAACAGAAATATCGCCGCGACTTTCCAAAAAGTGACGGTGCGAATGGCCGCCGAAAAAGTGGTGCCGCTTTTGGTTTGCGCGGCGGCGGCGTCTTCACTGTTGTCGGTTTCCGGCTCGTCGCGCAGCAGAAAATAAACCAGCGGCGTAGAAACCAAGACGATGAGAAACATCACCACATATCCGGCACGCCAGCCATTTTCTGCCACGAATGGCGTCATAAAGCGCGGAATGGCATAAGCCATCACCCCGCCCGATGTCAGAGCAATGCCCAGAGCCAGCCCGCGGTTTTTGACAAAAAATGCGTTAACGGCGCGGGTGAAGGCCAAGCCTGTCGTGCCCATGCCGAATATCGCATAGCCGAAGCTGAGCGCGTAAAGCATACTCAGTGAGCCGTCCATAAACGGAAACAACAATAAAAAGGCGGCATAGCCGAGCAGCGATATGGCGGTAACGGGCCTGATGCCATAACGGTCAATCAGCCGACCGACGACGGGGGCCATTAATATCATCACCAAAACCGTGATGGTTTGCTGGAAACCGATTTCAGCCCGCGTCCAGCCAAATTCCTCTTGCCATGGGCGTATCCAAATGCCGGTCGAATAGTAAACCATTGAAGCCAAGCCGACCCCAAGCCCGATAAATGAGCCGAGCAGAACCGCCCAGCCACGTTTGAACTCATTTTGCTGCACGGCTAATGCCTCCTCTTATCCAATCTTGACAGTCGACAGATTAGACACGCCTCGCGTGATATACTAGCCCCGTAAGTCACCCGTCGAAAAGCGATTGCCTTTTCTGCCGTTCATCTGACAAACTCAAAAAATCGGGAGTTAGAAAAACTCAAAAAACCGGGAGTTAGAAAATTGGAAATGAAGCAAGAGCTGGCCGAAGCGCTGGTGGACCCTAAAAGTTATAAGGATTTCGATCATATACACGCCGTCTTTACCGAGCTGCGCCAAACCGCGCCGGTGGCCTTGGCCAAGCCGAAGGGCTTTGATCCATTTTGGTTTATTTCCAAATTTGAAGATGTGCAGGCGGTGGAAGCAGATAATGAAACTTTCCATGCCGGTGACTTGCCGACTGTGCTGGTCGACACTGAAACCAATCGACTGACGATTGAAGAGATTGGATCACCGCATCGATTTTTAACGCTGGTGCAAATGGACGGTGAGAAACATAAAGCCTATCGCGACCTGACCGCCTCTTGGTTCGGCCCGCGCTCTCTGCGCAATCTTGAGCCGCGCATTCGCAAGCGCATGCAACAAACACTCGACCGGCTGATAGAAACCGATGGCGCTTGTGACTTCGCCCGCGACATTGCCCTGCTCTACCCGTTACGGGTAATCATGGATGTGCTGGGCGTCGAAGATGCGGCCGAGGAAATGATGCTACGGCTGACACAAGAGACATTTGGCTCAGGCGACCCTGAGGCCAATGCAACCGGGCGCATTTATACCTCACCCGAAGAGCAGCAGCAGGCCATCTCTGAGATTGCTATGGAGGCGTTTGGATATTTCTCGGCCATGACCGAAGACCGTCGCAAAAACCCGACAGACGATTTGGCAACGCTTTTGTCAAACGGCACGATTAATGGCGAGCCTTTGGGCGAAGTTGAAACATTCGGTTATTATGTTATCACCGCCACGGCAGGCCATGACACCACCTCCAATTCCACCTCAGCCGGCATGATTGCGCTATGCGAACAGCCTGACCTGTTGACGAAACTGCAAGACGAGCCGTCTCTGATACCGGGGTTGGTGGAGGAAAGCATTCGCTGGGAAAGCCCGGTGAAGCACTTTATGCGCAGCGCCACGCGCGATGTCCAACTTCGCGGAATTGATATCAAAAAAGGTGAATGGATGATGTCGAATTTCGCCAGTGCCAGCCGCGACGAAGACGCTTATGACAACCCATTTGAGTTCGACATTACCCGCAAACCAAATCGCCACATGGCATTGGGGTATGGCCCGCATGTCTGCCTCGGCCAACATTTGGCGCGACTGGAAATGCGGATTTTTTGGGAAGAATTGCTGCCCCGCCTGAAATCGGTCGAATTGACCGGACCGGTGAAACGCGTCGGCGCAAGTTTTGTATCGGGCCCGTTCAGTGTGCCGATTAAATTCGAGTTGGCATAAACAAGGCTTTAAAGCGCGAGATGCCGTTGGAGGTGGACCGCACTTTGGCGGTGGCCTGCAATCAGGCAGGGCTGCTGCCCCGCCCGCTTCAAGCTCTACTGCAAGTCAATGCGGTCAGCCACGCCGCGCAATTTACCATCACGCACAATATCCAGATTAACACCGTCACTGCCCGAATGGTCGGTTCTGGTGAAGGTGTGCAGCGGCGTGCCCAGCCTATCGTCAAAATCTTTCACTGTTTCCAGCGCCGCGACCAGCCCATCGACCGTCAGGTCACGCCCAGCTTTCTCCAACGCGTCGAGCAAAACGAGGGTTGGCAAATACGCATAAAGCGTGCCGACGCCCGGGTTCTCTCCATAGCGCGCCTTATATTTTTTCATAAAAGCAAGCTGCGCCGGTGTCGCCGTATCTTCATACATGGCGCGGGTTGATGCGGCGACATAATAGCCCTCAGTCGCGCCGCCCTTGGCCGCAGCGACAACATTATCGTTGGAGGCTTGCGAGCCGACAATATCGGCGGTGATGCCCAGCTTGCGCGCCGTCGCATAGCCGATCATCGTGTCCTGGATAATCGTGCCGAAAACAATCAAATCGCAATTCGCATTTTTCAGCGAGGTCATGGCACCGACAAATTCATTCTCAGTCGATTTATGTTTGGTTTCGGCAACCAGCTTTAGATCGAGTGCTGCAATTTCCTGAGTAATGGCATCTTTGATTTCTTGGCCGTAATCCGTGTCCTGATAAAAAGCGCAAATCCGCTCATGGCCTTTGTTCTTATGAAAATAACGAATGGCTGCTCGGGTTTGCTGATTATAGGTTGAGAGCGCCTGAAACTTCAGCTTGTGATGCGGCTCGGTCATCGACACGGCACCGGTCAACGGAAACAGATTCGGAATGCCCGCCGCAAGCTGGCGGCGCATCACGGCATTATTATGCGGCGTGCCGAGCGCCATATGAATGGCAAACACTTTGTCGCGATTGGTCAATTTATTCATCGCCTTCACGGCCAGCGGCACTTGATATTGGTGATCCTCAACAATGAATTTTATTTTGCGACCATGAATACCGCCATTTGCATTCACTTCGTCAAATAATAGCCGCGCCGTATTGATGGAGGACACGCCCCAAATCGCCGCCGGGCCACTTAAGGCCGAATGCGAGCCGATGATAATCGCATCATCAGTGACGCCGCGCTCAGCCGCCGCTTGGGTGGCGGGCGCGAGGGCGAAAAGCGCCGCGATAACGGCTAACGCCCATGTTTTGCTTGTTTTTACGAGAGTCATAATATCCTCCACATGCTGATTATGCATACATTGCGTCAATCAGATTCTTATAAGTTTCGGCCACTTTCGACCGTTTCAATTTCATCGTTGCCGTCAATTCTTCATCATCGGCGGTTAATTCTTTGTCGATTATGGTGAACTTTTTCACGGTTTCAACCCGTGCGAAGTTTTGGTTCACTTTCTCAACCTCTTGATTGACCAAATCAATCACCTCTTCGCGTGCGCACAGGCTGGCGTAATCGGTAAAGGGGACGTTCAAATCCTGCGCATATTGCAGCACATTCTCATGGTCGATCATCACCAGACAGGTGAGGAATTTGCGCTTATCACCGATAACCACCGCATCGGAAATATAGGGCGAGAACTTCAACTGGTTTTCAATCTCACTCGGCGTAATGTTTTTCCCGCCCGCCGTAATGATAATGTCTTTCTTGCGGTCGGTAATTTTGAAGTAACCCTCATTATCCACCGCGCCGACATCGCCCGAATGCAGCCAGCCATCAATCACCGTCTCGGCGGTCTTTTGCGGCTGGTTAAGATAGCCTTTGAAAATATGCGGGCCGCGATAGAGGATTTCGCCATCCTCGGCAATCTTCATTTCGACATGCGGCACAGCCTGCCCGATAGAGCCGAGGCGGTTCGCGCCATCGCGGTTTGAAGAGGTGATGCCGGAACATTCCGTTTGACCATAAAGCTCGTATAAATCGAGACCTATGGCCCGATACCAACGAATAAGGTCGGGTGATACGGGCGCCGCGCCGGTGAACATGATGCGCGCACGGTCCAGTCCCAGCATCACTTTCAGATTGTGAAAGACCAGCTTCTCGGCCAGCCAACGCTGCGCGCGCAAAAGCACGGATGGGGTGCCACCCTCCTCGCGCATTTCCTCATAACGCTCGCCCACACCGAGCGACCATTCATAAGCAAAACGCCCGAGCCAAATCGCTTCCTTGATTTTAATCACCACGCCGGAATACATTTTTTCCCACATACGCGGCACGCCGAAAAAGACTGTCGGTGAAACTTCCATCGTGTTTTCAAAACTCGTATCGGGCGCTTCGACAAAATTCACCACCCAACGATAATGCAGCGCCAAGAAAACCGAGAAAGTGCGTTCGGCAATATGGCAGAGCGGCAAGATGGACATAATCTCTTCGTCCCAGCAATCGCCAATCCAGACGCCGGCATTCTTGGTTTGAAACAACACATTGGCATGCGAAATCATCGCCCCTTTGGGCGCGCCTGTTGTGCCGGAAGTGTAAACCAAAAGAGCCGTATCATCGGGCCGCACAGCGTCAATGCGCGTCTCCCATTCGGCAGAAAATTCGCTGAGATGCGCGCGCCCCAATTCATAAACCTCATCAATGAACATCACCTTATCATCGTTAAAGGTTTTCAGCCCCTCATCTTCGAGCACGATAACCTTCTCGACCATCGGCAGCGCGTCACGCACTTCGAGATATTTATCTAACTGCTCCTCGTCTTCCACAACGAGGAAGCGGGTCGCGCTATCAACACAAATATGTTGGACCTGCGTCGGCGCATCAGTGGTGTAAACGCCATTGGTCACGCCGCCGCTGCACATAATCGCCATGTCGAAAAACAGCCATTCCTTGCGGTTTTCGGCAATAATCGACACCACATCGCCGGGTTGCAGACCCATATGCATCATCGCCGCGCCCAATTCGCGCGCCCGCTCATAATAATCGCCCCAGCTGAATTTGTTCCAAATGCCGAACTCTTTTTCGCGCATGGCGAGCCCCCCGCCCAGCTCTGTGCAGCGTTTGCGAAAGAGTTGCGGTAGGCTTTGACAGCCTTCGACAATGGTCAGGGGTTCATTCATATCACTCATGCCGTTCGTCCCTTTATCGCCACGTCTTGCGCTGCTTCCAACGGCGTTTGCCGCGCGCGCTTTCTTCTTTTTTGCCGAGGTAAAATTCCTGAATATCGCGGCTGTCGAGTAAGCGTTGTCGGTCGCCCTCCATGACCACGCGCCCGACTTCCAGCACATAGCCGAAATCGGCAAGCTGCAGTGCCATATGGGCGTTTTGTTCGACCAACAAAATCGTCATCTTCTGTTCTTCATTCAGACGTTTGATAATGTCGAAAATCTCCCCAACAAGCTTTGGTGACAGGCCGAGCGAGGGTTCATCCAAAAGCATCATGCGCGGGCGCATCATCAGCGCCCGGCCAATGGCCAACATTTGCTGCTGCCCACCCGACAAATAAGCCGCTTCATTTTTCGCCCGCTCACGCAATATCGGGAAGTAATTAAACACTGTCTCCAGATCTTGCTCGATGGCATCTTTATCGCTGCGACGGAACGCACCCATTTCGAGGTTTTCCTGCACCGACAGAAACGGGAATACCTCGCGCCCCTCCGGCACATGGCCGATACCCTTATTCGCCACGCGGTCGGGCTCCATACCGGCAATATTCTCGCCGTGAAAACTAATCGTGCCCTTTTGCGGTTCCATCGCGCCGCTAATGGTTTTCAGCACCGTTGTCTTTCCGGCGCCGTTTGAGCCAAGCACAGCAACAATTTTACCCTCTTCAACATCAAGGCTGACGCCACGAATGGCCATAACAGGCCCGTAAAACGTTTCGAGATTGCGCACTTGCAGAACATTGTTACTCATGCCGCGCCCCCAAGATAGGCCGCCACGACATCAGGATGATTTTGCACCTCCTGCGCGCTGCCCTCAGCGATAACGCGGCCATTATTCAGCGCCATCACGCGGTCGGATACCTCATTAACCAGGCTCATATCGTGCTCAATCATCAATACGCTAATGCCCAAATCATTTTTTATGTCGTCAATCCAGAAGCCCATATCCTCGGTTTCCTCCGGGTTCAAACCAGAGGCCGGTTCGTCGAGCAACAGCAATTCCGGTTCGACGCAAAGCGCGCGTCCCAATTCAATTTTTTTGCGCACGCCATAAGGCAAATTGGCAATGCGCTCATCGCGATAATGGGCCAGCTCCAAAAAGTCGATAACATCCTCGACCTTGCGGCGATGCGCCAATTCAGCCCGGCGCATACCGGGGTCAAAAATTAACTGCCGCAGCACCGGCACATGATTGTGGATTTCACGGCCGATAAGCAGGTTTTGCAGCACCGTCGAATGTTCAAATAATTCGATATTCTGAAAAGTGCGGGCAATGCCGATACGGGCAATCTCATCGGCGCGCGCCGCGGTAATATCCGCGCCCTTAAAGCGAATTGTGCCATGGCTCGGCGCGTAGAAAGACGAAATCATATTGAAGATGGTTGATTTACCCGCGCCGTTTGGCCCGACAATGGTAAACACCTCACCCTTTTCCATGGCGAAACTGGCGTCATCAACCGCTTTCACGCCGCCAAAGCTGAGGCTCAAATTTTCAATCTCAAAGAAACTCATCGCATGCGCTCCGTCTTCAGATAGCTGCGTTGGCGCTTAAACGTATTGCGGCGATAAAACGGAAAGCTCTCCAGGAAAGTGCGGAATTTGACCCAACGACCATAAACCCCTTCCGGCTCGAAAATAATAAACAACACCAGAATAAGGCCGAACAGCCCAGGCTCCAGCCCGGGTTGCGTGCCGATAGCCGGCGGCAGCAAGTCTTTCAGGATTGAAATCAACGCCTCCAGCAATCCGATAAGAAAAGCACCGAAAATCGCGCCATGCACTGTGCCCAGCCCGCCGACCACAATCATCAGCAAAAGCTGTATCGACAATAAAATGCCAAAGGTTTCAGGCGACAGAAATTGAATGAAGTGCGCGAACAAGCCGCCCGCCAAACCGGTGAGCATGGCCGAGAGGAGGAACGCCAACACTTTGGTGCGGGCCACACGAATGCCGAGGCTTTGGGCTGAAATTTCGCTATCGCGCACGGCCAACATGGAACGCCCAAGCGGCGAACGCAGAATATTGAGCACCAGCGCGATGGATATAATCAGCAGCACCAGAACGACATAGTAATATTCCCATGCCTCAAAAATCTCATAACCGAAAAGAGCCGGTGGATCGACAACCATGCCGCGATTGCCGCCGGTCACGCTTTCCCAATGAATAACCAGATCCTCCACCACAATGGCGAAAGCCAGCGACGCAATGGTTAGGTAAAGTCCGGTCATGCGACTGGCCGGAATGGCAATCATCAAACCGACAATGCCGGAGGTCAGCGCCGCAATCGGTAGCGAGAAGATGAACGGCACGCCTTGCGTCAATAAGAAGGCATGCGTATAGGCCCCAATCGCCATAAACGCTGCATGACCCAGCGACACTTGGCCGGTAAAGCCGGTCACCACCATCAAGCCCAATCCGGCAAGCGCGTAAATCAGCACGCGGGTCAGCTCATTTATCCAATAAGTATCAAGCGCAACCGGCGCGAGAAACACCGCCGCCAGCAGCAGCGCATACCAAAATACATAGCCACTATGTTTGGCGAATTTGACGTCCTGATTGTAATCGGTTTTGAAAAGAACGCGCATCTGCTTACACCTTCTTCTGATAAATGGTTGCAAACAGTCCTTCGGGGCGCAGCATCAGCACGGCGAACATAATCAGATAGCCGATAATGTTTTTGACCTCCGGCAGATAGGCCGCCGCGAAAGGTTCGGCAATGCCGATAATCAAGCCACCAATGAGCGCGCCGGGCAAGGAGCCAAAGCCGCCAATCACCGCAGCCGCGAAAGCTTTAATGCCGAGAAAACCATTGAGCGGGCCAATGAGGGTAATCGGTGCCAACAGCACACCGGCGACGCAGCTTATCGCCGCTGCCAGCCCCCAAACGCCGGAATAAACCAGCTTGACCGGAATGCCGACATAAAACGCCGCCAGCTGATTTTGTGACGCTGCCTGCATGGCGATGCCCCAACGGCTATAGCGCAAAAACAAAAAGATGAGCGTCACCACAACCACCGTGCCGCCCATAATGGCGAGACGGTCATGGCCGATAACCACACCGCCCATATTGGAGGTGCCGATAAATGGCGTATCGAGGCTGAGCGGCGCTTGCCCCCAAATCATACCGGCGACGGCGCGAAAAATAAAACCGAGGCTGATGGTTAGAATGACGATGGAAAATTGCGGCTGACCGATAATGCGGCGGACAACAATGGCATCAACGAGGAAACCGAACACCGCCATCACCGCCATGGCTGCCAGCAGGCCGAGCCAGAAATTAAAACCCCAGGTCACGATAAAGGTGAAAGCGACAAAAGTGCCGACCATCATAATATCGCCTTGCGCGAAATTGACCATTTCGGTGGCTTTGTAAATCATTACGAAGCCCATTGCGATAAGGCCGTAAACACAGCCTTGCGACAGTCCGATAATCAGCAGTTGGAAAAACTCTGCCATAACACCCTATTTATCCCCCCACCTTATAACTAAGGTTTGTATGACTTTAGCAGGAAAACTGCCGAAAATTGAAGTGCTTCACGTGGTTAGACTATGACCCATAAAATATGCAAGTAAACGAGACTACTAATGCCCGTCACAATGGAGACGCCAGGCTTTTATTCATTTCCTGTTTAAGCGGCGCCGACACTAGGCGACCGACAAAATCGCTATAGACTGAGAGGCCTTCGGCGCTGTCATTGAGTTGACCGCAAACATCTTCGACAATCGCGCCCAATGCCTCTTTCAACGCCATGGTCGGGCAGATAAAAGCCTTTTTGCCATCGCGGCGTTTCACAAAATAACCGGCATCTATCATGACATTGATAAACAGACGAAGGCTTTCATGATCGATGGGGAAGTTATGACGCAAACGCGTTAATTCGACACCGCCATAGACATCTCGGTCGAGGACAAAAAATGAAATGCCGCGCTTTAGTGGGCTTTTCAGAATAAAAGGAAGCAGTTTTCTAAAACGTGCATAAATGTCGAAGGCCTGCGTGATTATATAAACGTCGCGGATGGAAGGTCGCTCGGGCATTAAACGACGCTGATTGCGGATCAGCCATTTTTGACTGACATTATGAACTTCCCAAAGCAACCTTTTACGCGGCACAATCTCATAGTCGGGGCGTCCACACGCAGTCACAAATCCGCCCTTTTCAGCATTGCGAAGCACCAGGCGTAAACTTTCAGCACTGCAGCCTATAAGATTAACGAGATCGCGCGGCACGACGCTGCGGCCTTCTTCGAACATAACCAAAATATGGCCGAAAATCAGCTCTTGATTACTGGGCCGTTTATCAAACTCAAGACCTTCAGCAATCTGGTCGCACGCAAGAACCTTTCGCATACAGTTTACAGTAAAACGCATTACTGACGCCTCCTGCGAAAATGGAAGCAAATCCGAAGCGGCGAAGCAAGCAAAAATCAAACAGCTTTTTTGGGTTGAGAGCGTGGCATTAACTCTCAAAGATAAAAAACCCAAACAGGAGGGGGGAAATATGACTGAACTGGAACTTTGGAATCTGGCCGTTGAAAACCGCCAGGTTTATGGACTTTATAATCTTGGATACGGCATGCTGAGCTTGGTGATTATCGTTATCGCTTATCTGGTGCGCCATCAGCCAATGTGGTTTCGCGGCATTTCAGCCGCGGTCGCCGTATTCTTTATTTTCAATACATTCACAATGATTGCCGCAAGCCAAAGCGGCTTCTTCGGCTTGGCCAGCACAATGAGCTCAATGGCCGCTGAAGGCAATGCGCCGTTGATGAAAGCCTTTATGACGGCCAATGGCATGACCATCGGCGCGCCGGTATCCCCACCGGCTTGGCAAGTGCTTGGCCCGCTGGCCATGTTGGCGCATGCCGGTCTGTCGGTTTATCTGTTCGTCGCCGCCAAATGGGACGGTGCGAACGCTTAATTAAGCTTAAGGAGTAAAATCATGTTGTTTAGAGTAATGATTGTTCTGCTTGCGATGACCGGCTTTGCCCGGGCGCAAGCCGTATGGGTCGATTATGCTTGGGCCGTTGAACCGGCCAAAGAAAATCGCTTTTTCGCGGCCGTTGATAAATTCACGAGCTCCGATGCGTTCAAAGATTTTGAAGGCCGGATGCTGATCAACGCCCACGCCGCCAATGGCGCTCAACCGCAAAACTTCTCATTCGCCGTTATCTATGAAGATTTGGCGACATTTGAAGCGCGCCAAGCGCAACTGAACGGAACAGCCGATTGGGATCGTTTCCGCAAAGCCTTGGCTGCCAATGGCGCTTTGGTCAACGAAACGGTTTACACCCATGTCAAAGGCTGGGGCGAAATCAACAATGAGAGCTTTGCTTGGGAAGGTGCCGCCGCGCGCGTGACTAACCCGCAAAACTATGTTGCCCGCCTAAGCCGCTTGATGGATTCAAACATCATGGCCGATGCGCCATTATCCATCGACGTATGGCGTGTAACAGCCGGCGGCGCGCCGGGCGTTAGCCATATTGTCGTCTTTGGCGGCAATAGCTGGTCGGAAATCGAAAACTTCCGCGCCGAGTCGGCAAAGAATCCGGATTTCGTCGCGGCGATTGCCGGTATGGCGAAGGTTCGCACTCTGCTGGGTGCGCTTTGGACTCGCACGGCAGCGAGCTATGGCCCGCTTGATTTGAACAGTCTGCGTTAAACCAAAACCACAAAAAAATGAAACGGGCGCGTGATGACCATGCGCCCGTTTTTTGTTTCATAGCTTGCGGGCGGTTCAGTCGCCCCACGCTCCGTGAAACTCAAACACGACAGCTTCTTCATCACCGACAACCCAGCCATCATGACCCGGCGCGATAGAATAGGCATCGCCTTCCGAATAGGTCATTTCCGTGCCGTCATCGTGACGCGCCGCGACCGTGCCTTTAACAACGACGCCCAAATGTTTTGCCTGACAGCTGTCTGTGCCAACGGTCGGCTTAATATCTTCCGACCATTTCCAGCCCGGCTTTAGGGTCAACTTCATCACACGCTGCCCGCCAATATTCAGCGTCTCAACGCGCGCATTATTCGGCTCATTCACGTCACCGTCAGTGGCAAAGTTTTTTACTTCAATAGAATCCATAACATT
>JAKMDW010000036.1 GCA_022426245.1 Alphaproteobacteria bacterium
GCTGCGGCACAAAGGGTGAGCATGCTCGCGCAAATAATATGGAAAGAAACTGGCAAAATCTGTTGGCCCACCATCTGCGTGCGCCGCCTCATATTTGTCGCTCATCATCAAACCCCTTTTTTGAGAGCCATAATGGCTTGAATGGTAAGCAAAGCGCGATGATTTCTCAAGCCATGAGAAAAGGGAAACACGATGCGCGCGCGATGCGTGATTGACAGGCTGGCAGGCAAACTGTTCAATACCGCCCATATTCATCATCTCTGGGAGACAATAATGAGTGACACACAAGAAGTACTGGTCGACGTCAGCGACGGCGTGATGACCATCACCATGAACCGGCCGGAAGCCAAAAACGCCATGAACAAAGCAATGGCCGAAGGCATTTCGGCGGCCATTGACACGTTTGAGGCCGATGCCGATATTCGCGTCGCCGTACTGACCGGCAATGGCGGCACTTTCTGCTCCGGCATGGATTTGAAAGGCTTTTTGAAGGGTGAATCGCCATCGGTAAAAGACCGTGGCTTTGGTGGCATCAGCCATTATTCTCCGGCCAAGCCGCTGATTGCCGCCACTGAGGGTTACGCCCTTGCCGGTGGTTTTGAACTGGTGCTGGCCTGCGATATGGTTGTTGCCTCGCGCGCCACAAAATTCGGCCTGCCCGAAGTCAAGCGCTCGCTCGTCGCCGGTGCCGGTGGCGTGTTCCGCCTGCCGCAACAAATCCCCGAACGCATCGCGATGGAAATGGTGATGACGGGCGACCATTATTCGGCCGAACGCATGTATGAATGCGGTCTGGTCAATGCGCTGGCCGATGAAGGCAAAGCGCTGGAAGGTGCCAAAGAACTGGCGGCGCGCATCGCCGTTAACGGCCCGCTGGCAACTGCGGCCTCCAAAAAAATCATGCGGGAATATAAAAGCTGGCCGCATGATGAGATTTGGGCGCGCCAGCAAGAAATTATGAACCCGGTCTTCGCTTCAGAAGATGCCCGCGAAGGGGCCACAGCATTTGCTGAAAAACGCGCCCCCAATTGGCAGGGCAAATAAACCTGACATAAAACGGCACAGGCCGGATTATTTTCAATCTCAAAAGGGCGTTCTTCGGAGCGCCCTTTTTTTCGCGCCCCTTTTATGCCGCATCATGCGACAGGGTGGAAACTGACATAAAGGCAACACCTGCGCCGCAAATTTGGCAGGCATGCCACAAGCCGGTTTTGATGGTCTATATTCGTCACAAATCGGAGGAATTTTATGTTGCGTTTAACTGTAAAGACTTCGCTGCGGCGATGGACCCGGGGTTTCGGCTTGGCTTTGACCGGCGCCTTGACCGGCGCGGCTTTGGCGGTGCAAACCGTCGGCGCGGCTCAGCCCATTGGTGTCACCGCCGCTTTGCGCGGTGATGTGGTGCGCCTCGCCTCGCTGCAAAATGACGCCGCCATCGGGCAAATGTCATCGGGTCAGCAAGTGTTTCTGGGCGATGATATTAAGGTCGGCGGCAATGGTCGCTTACAGGTCATGCTCCTCGATGAAACCATATTCACTCTGGGTGCCAATTCGGTGATGCGGATTGATGAGTTTGTCTATGACCCGGCGGCGGCGGAAAACAACACGCTCACCACCTCCATCACGCAAGGGGCGTTTCGTTTCGTCTCCGGCCAAGTGGCGCGGCGCGGTGCCGATGCCATGACAGTGAAACTGCCTTCCGCAACAATTGGCGTGCGCGGCACTTCGGTTGCCGGTGAGGTGAACGAGACCGGCGCGGCGCAAGTGATTTTGCTGGGCCCGGCGGTTGACAATAATCTCGGCCTACCGGCCGGCGCGATTAATGTCGCCAATGCGGCAGGTGGCGTTGATATTACCCGCCCGGGTTTTGTCACAGAAATAAGCGCCGCCTCGATTGCGCCCGAACCGCCGCAACGGGCCACGATGCAGCAAATTCGTCAGCTTGAACAAGCGCTGTCCGAAGATGCGGTTTCTGAACTGGCTGAAGGGCTGGGCGTTGAAAGCAACGAGATTGTCGCCCAACAAGGCCAAGACAGCGATGGCGATGGCCAGCTCGACAGTTTTTCCGCCAATGAAAACCTATCAAAAGCCATATTGGCAGCGACCGGCAGCGATGGCGGCGTGACCAATGACGCCGCTTTGGTTGACCAAGTCGCGATGACCTTATTTGGCGATGGGCTGAATGATTTACCCGCAGATGAGCATGCCAATATGATGCGCGGCATTAATCTGGGCGAGGATATCGGCAATTTACTGTCCGGTGATTTTGAATATTTGGGCCCCACCAGCCTCAGCGATTTGGCTGATTTCGGCCCCACCGGCACTGTCACCTTTACCGGCTCAGGCGCGACGATGGAAGATTTGAACGGCCAATCTGTCGGCACTTTCTCGCTCACTCAAGTTTGGGATTTCGCCAGCACTGAGGTGAGCAGCGCGATTGACGGCAATTTTGACGTGACCGCAGGCATGCTGGGACAGGTGACCGGCAGCTTTGATCCGGCGGAAATTCAAACCGTATCCTTTACCGATGCAACAGGCGGTGCCGTGGTAACTTTTAATTCGGAATTTCATTCCTATGTGGATCCGGAGACCAACACCTCGATCATCACCAATGCCATCAACGCTCAGATTGGTGGTGATATTGGTGATCGGGACGGCAATATCACCCACCCTGGGCAGCAATATATGTATCATCAGGCGGGCACAGATTTAACGCCCTATAATGACGACACCATGGCCGTTCATGCGATTGAACCGCGCCTTAGCAATTTCGTGACATTGGGCAGCGCGACGCAAAGCAATATCACCGCCATGACCAACGAGAACACCGGCTTCATGGTGAGTGTCATGGTCGGCAGTTTTCTATCCAATGTTGACCGCAATGACGGCACCCCCCCCACCGCCTCGGTCGGCGAGGGGTCGGTTTCAGTCACAATTTCCGAAAATGAATTTAATAGCGCGGACATGCCCACGGTCCTGAATAAGGCTGAAGGCAGTATTTTCGCCATGCAGCGCACCGTCCAAGAATAAGTAGAGGAATTATCCAATGAAACATTTTATGCGTTTCGCCTCTCTGGCGGCTGTCACGACTGTTCTGGCCTATCCGGCGCAGGCTGAAATTTCTTATGCCGATATTCTGGCTGACCCCGATAATCCGGCGCTCAATCAACAATTCGCCAATGAGCGATTGGCGGGCGGTAATGCCAAAGCCGCGCTGGCGGCGGTTGAGCGTGTGCTAGTGGCCGAGCCGACAAATTTCGGCGCGCGCTTGTTTCGCGCTGAAGTTCTGGTCGCGCTTGGCGCTGATTTGCAAGCTGAGGGCGAATTGCGCGCACTGGCGGCCCTGCCCTTGCCGTCTGATGTTAAGCGGCGCGTCAAGAAATTGCGCGACCGGTTGAACGACCGGCAGCGGCGTTTTTCAGCCCGTCTCAATCTGGCACTCGGCTTTATGGAAAATGACAATGCCGCAAGCTGGCCCGAGGATAATACGATTTTGCTGAATGGCACTACCGTCGATAGCGATGGTGCCAACCGCTATTCGCTGCCGCGTCTCGACGGCTCCGACCCGATTACCGAAGCGGTGAAAGATGA
>JAKMDW010000040.1 GCA_022426245.1 Alphaproteobacteria bacterium
CAGCAGGAAGCCGCCCGTATTATGGCTGAAAAGCTCGTGACGGCGCTGGATTATGTCGGCGTGCTGGCGATTGAGTGTTTTATTGTTGGCGACGCATTGCTGATTAATGAGATTGCACCACGGGTGCACAATTCCGGCCATTTGACGCAGGATGCCTGCCATTGCGGCCAATTCGAGCAGCATATCCGCGCCATTGCCGGTTGGCCTTTGGGCGATGCAACCGCGCATAGCCATGCGGTAATGACCAATCTGCTGGGCGATGAGATTGACCAATGGCAAGGGCTGGCGGCGCAGGCTGCAACTTATATTCACCTTTATGGCAAAGCCGAAGCACGTGATGGCCGCAAAATGGGCCATGTCACCAAATTAACGCCCAAGGGCTAAATCTGCTTTCAGTTCTGGCGGTAACGCATTTTCGCCAATGCGCCGATAATCCCGTCAAACGGCGCTTTATCGCCGTGCATTTTCTCAGACCAGTTTTTGGCTTTGGCTTTGACTTTTTCAAACTGCATGACATTTTCAATGCGGCGCTCCAAAAAAGCGCCCGTATTGGCGAAATCATCGCTGCTATCATCGAACCAATAAAGCCGCGTGGCGGTAATGACGCCGCTTAAAATCAGCCGTTTGGAATAATAATTATAATCCGTCGCCGTATCCCCGGCCCAACGCCACATATGATGCGCTGAGGTGAATAATAAATCCGCCGCCAGCTTTTGGCGCCCGGGCACGGATAAATAACCCGCCGCACGACGCGCCGCCTCGATATTGTCGGCATCGGCCAGCAAACGCTGCCACACCGCCTCGGTAATGCGCTCGCGTATTTTCAGCGCGTCAGGCTTTGGCAAGGCCGCCAGCATCGCCGCATCACTGGTGGCAGAATAGGTTTTGATGAGATCGTCAACGCCCTGCGGGAAAGCCAGTTCAGCCATCGCTGCGTCGATTTCCGCGGCCTCAATAGCCGCCTGCAACAGCGCTTTCGACCAACCGTCAAAAGCCACATGAGGCAGGGCTTTTTCCAGCACGGCTTGGCGGGTTTCCAAATATGGGTCTCGATCACTCATGCCAGCGACTATCGGCACAAATAGGCGCTGTGACAAGCGCAAATCTGCCGCAGCTTGGCCACATTAGGGCGCGAGACAAGCCTCTTTAAGCCCCTAGACAAGCGCATGGCAACTTGCTACATGAATGGCTCTCAGGGGCTTTCGAGTCGTTGAAATTTAATTTGAAGAGGTGATGAAACGTGCAAGTTTCTGTTCGTGATAACAATGTTGATCAGGCCTATAAGGTTCTGAAGAAAAAGCTTCAGCGTGAAGGTGTCTTCCGTGAAATGAAGCTCCGCAATCATTATGAAAAGCCGTCGGAAAAGCGCGCCCGCGAAAAAGCGGAAAGCGTGCGCCGCGTTCGCAAGCTGGCCCGCAAGGCCGCGCAGCGCGAGGGCTTGGTTATCGGCAAGCGTAAATACTAGTTTACGCGTTGCACTTATAAAAAAGCCCCGTTCGCGAGAACGGGGCTTTTCTTTTTCCTGAATTTCTATCTTGCCTAGAGCGACTTGACGATATTCTCGACCATTTTCTTGGCATCAGAGAACAACATCATCGTATTATCGCGGAAGAATAATTCATTCTCCACACCAGCATAACCTGAGCCCATGCCGCGCTTGATAAACAAGACGGTTGACGCACGGTCAACATCCAAAATCGGCATGCCGTAAATTGGGCTTTGCGGATCAGTTTTGGCCGACGGGTTGGTCACATCATTGGCCCCGATAACGAAAGCCACATCAGCTTGCGGGAACTCGGAGTTAATGTCTTCCAGTTCAAACACCTCGTCATAAGGCACATTGGCTTCAGCCAGCAACACATTCATGTGACCGGGCATACGACCCGCCACAGGGTGAATGGCATAGCTGACTTTAACGCCTTCTTTTTTCAATTCATCAGCCATTTCACGCAGCGCGTGCTGGGCTTGCGCCACGGCCATACCATAACCCGGCACAATGATAACCGAACCGGCATTCTTCATGATAAAGGCGGCATCTTCAGCACTGCCTTGTTTGACCGGACGCTGCTCAACAGCACCGGCCACAGCAGCTGAATCATCGCCACCAAAGCCGCCCAGAATAACCGAGATGAATGAGCGGTTCATGCCCTTACACATAATGTAGGACAAAATTGCGCCCGATGAGCCGACCAGCGAGCCGGTGATTATCAAAGCCAGATTGCCCAAAGTGAAACCGATACCGGCCGCCGCCCACCCCGAATAGGAGTTCAGCATGGAGACAACAACGGGCATGTCTGCGCCGCCAATCGGAATGATAATCAGGAAGCCGATAACGAAGGCCAAAACCGTAACAAAGAGGAAAACCTCAGGCAGTTGGGTGGACGCGTCAAGGCAGAGATAAGCAATGCCGGCAACAATGCTAACGGCCAGAATAATGTTAATCAGGTGACGCTGGGGCAGCAAAATCGGCGCGCCTGACATCGTGCCTTGCAGCTTGGCAAAGGCAATGACAGAGCCGGAGAAGGTAATCGCGCCAATGGCGACGCCGATCGACATTTCAATCAAGCTGGCCGTCATAATCGACCCGTTTTTGACGATGCCGAAAGCCTCCGGTGACAAAAATGCCGCCCAAGATACCAATACGGCGGCCATACCGACCAAAGAGTGAAAGGCAGCAACCAATTGCGGCATATCCGTCATGGCAATGCGGCGGGCAATCACCGCGCCGATAATGCCACCAATGGCAACGCCACCGGCAATAATACCGAAGCTTTCCAGTGAATTATTATCCAGCAGCGTCAGCGTTGTGGCCACCGCAATGGCCATACCGACCATGCCGAAATAATTGCCCTGCCGCGCCGTTTCAGGGCCGGACAGGCCACGCAACGACAGAATGAAAAAGACGCCCGAGAGCAGATAGAGAAGGGATGATAGATTGGCACTCATGATTATTAACCCCTAATCTTTCTTACGATACATGGCGAGCATGCGCTGAGTTACCAGAAAGCCGCCGAAAATATTAATGGATGCCAGAATAACCGCCCCGAAGCCCAGCCAGCGTGTCATCGCACCGGCTTGGTCATCAACGCTGACATCAGCGCCAATGGCGACCAAAGCGCCAACAATGATGACGGAGGAAATGGCATTGGTTACCGACATAAGCGGTGTGTGCAAGGCCGGTGTGACCGACCAAACGACGTAATAGCCGACAAACACGGCCATCACGAAAATACTCATCAGATAGACGATTGCATCTACGTTCATTTTTTTGCTCCTCGAGCTGATTTCTTAGCAGCCGGTTTTTTTGCCGGTTTTTTGGCAGCCGGCTTTTTCGCCGGTTTCGCGGCTTTCAAAGCCGGGTGAACCACCGCGCCATCGCGCGTCAGGCCAATACCGGCGACAATTTCATCTTCCCAATCCAGGGCCAGCGTCTTTTTCTCTTTGTCGAAAAACGCGTCGATGAAATTGAACAGATTGCGTGAGAAAAGCTCCGACGCATTACCTGCCAAACGACCCGGCACATTTTTATGCGCCACCAGTTTAACGCCCTTATGCACGGTCACTTTGCCGGCTTTGGACAATTTGCAGTTCCCGCCCTGCTCTACCGCCAAATCAACCAGCACAGAACCTGGCTTCATGCCTTCCAGCATTTTCTTGGTCACCAGTTCCGGTGCCGGACGCCCCGGAATAAGCGCCGTGCAAATAACAATGTCTTGCTTGGCGATATGCTCGGTTACCAGAGCTTGCTGGCGCTTTTTATAATCAGCGCTCATCTCTTTGGCGTAACCGCCCGCGGTCTCACCGCTATCATCTTCATCGGCTTCAACCATCACAAATGTGCCGCCCAGGCTTTCCACTTGCTCAGCCGCCGCACGACGCACATCGGTTGCACTGACAATCGCGCCCAAACGCTTGGCCGTCGCAATGGCTTGCAAACCGGCAACCCCCGCGCCCATAACGAAAACGCGCGCCGCAGGAACTGTGCCCGCTGCTGTCATCATCATCGGCAGAGCGCGAGTATATTCCGCAGTTGCATCAAGCACGGCCTTATAACCCGACAGATTGGATTGCGATGACAGAATATCCATTGATTGCGCGCGCGTGATGCGCGGCATAAGTTCCATCGCCATGGCCCGAACTTTCGCCGCAGCATATGCCTTCACACCGGCAGCGTCTTGATAGGGGTTGAGCGAGGCGACCAATACGGCGCCCGCCTTCATGGCTTTTACTTGGGCGGTGGCGGGTGCGCGCACGGCAAAAACCACGTCAGATTTCTTCAGCACGGCCCCAATAGTTTTGGCGACATTGGCTCCTGCGGATTTATAAGAGGCGTCGTCAAATCCGGCTTCGGCTCCGGCTCCGGCTTCCACCGTCACCTTCATGCCAAGCGCAGACATTTTCTTTACCGTTTCAGGCGTTGCGGCAACACGCGGTTCACCGCCTGCTTCCTTCAATACAGTAAGGCTTACAGCCATAGATTTCTCCTGATTATCAAATATACGCGCGGTTAGACAAGCTCAGCGCTTAGCCATATACAAATAGCAATAGCATGATGAGAATAACCGCTACGCAAATAAGCCCCCATTTTGAGAAGTCGAGAAAAGCTTCATACGTCTTTTCATGCTCCGGGCGATCCATTTCATCACCCCAATCTTGGCTATCATTCGTATCGGTCATGTGTTTCTCCCCGCTCAGTAGGGCGCAAATATACCAAAAGCTTTGTCTCGCACAAGAGACGATTTGCGGTTTGAACAACTAATCATTAATCGATCCGAAGTGCATGATTTCATCCGTTAAGTCAACTTTTTCAACACGCCGCATCACCTCAACCATATGCCCAGCCCAAATGGTTTGCCCCGCCTCATCACCAATCAAATCTTGGCGCAACTCAATCAGCGCATGCGGTAAACCCTTTTGTGTGCCGTGCCGATACAGGCAGTCATTTTTCAACTGCCCAGAATAAGGCTCATTATCCCCAAAACACATGTCCGTTTGTGTCGCCATATAATCGACCATGACATCGCGCAAACGCGCATCTTGATCCCACAATACCGCCGCCTGCCAGGGCCGCGTCTGGCCACGCCAAACCGGTGTAAAGCTATGCACGGAGAGGATTATCGGCACTTGCCCAATGCTTAGGGCATCATCAATCGCCGCCTCAATGGCCTGATTATAAGGCCGGTAAAAGGCATCAATGCGCGCTTGCCATGCCGCTTTATCCTGAAACGGGTCAATATTTTCATTGGCCGGAATAATCGATCCGTCAGACAGCTTCATCACCAATGTCGGGTCATCAAGGCCGCGATTGGGGTCAATCAAAAGCCGCGAAAACTGCGACGCCACAAGCGGACACTCAAGCGTCTCGGCAATTTTCTCGGCCACTTCCAACGCACCGATATCATAGGCGATATGGCGCTCAAGCTCGCCTTGCGGCAGACCCAAGGCGTTTAATTCAGGCGGCACAAAATTGCTCGCATGGTCGCAAATAATCAAAAAGCGGCGATTGCTGCTTGGCGTGTCCAATCGGCGTGTGAGAACCGGCGACATCGTGCCACCCTAACCTGCTTTGCGACGAATATGGCGACCCGGATCGGTTTTACCATTGGTCAGAAAGCGCAAAATCTCGTCAGTGATTTCGGATTTCCATGTGTGGTGCAGCATATGCCCCGCCCCCTCAAGCTCAAGCAATTCAGCGTCGGGGCGCGCGACGAGGAACGAACCGGCATTATAGTCAATATTTACCGTGCGGTCTTTATCACCATGAATGATGAGCATTTTATTCTTTGTGCCGGGCATGTCTGAGAATGTCTTTTGCATATCGGCCAAATGATGGCGCAAATTCATCGCGTAAATCGCATTGGTGCGGAAGGCGCGCGGCTGCAAAATCAGGGGAATGGCGGCGTCGCGAAGATAATTTTCAGGCACGGTTTCCGGCCAGACCGACCATTCCACACCCGGGGCTAATTGGGTCACCCCATATTTGGCCAGAATAATATGCGACAACACCGGCCCGACCAACGGCGCGGTCATCAGGCGATTGGCCCAAAAATCTGGGCCATACCAGGGTATCAGCGGGGGCGCGAGCATGATGGTTGCGGTAATTTCTTCGCCCAGCGCATGCGCATAGCCAAGCGCAACAGAGCCACCCAGACTTTGCCCGATAATCACCGGTTTTTCATATCCCAGCGCCCGCACCGCACGATGAATTTCACCCGCTTGCAGGCGGGGATCAGACATTTCCTTATCGGATAATTTATTGCTTGAGCGCCCGATGCCCGGGCGGTCAAAACTCAACACCGTGCCATGTGCCGCCAAGTCATCGCCCAAAGCCGCCATCATGTCATACGCATTGGCGCTGGAGCCGTGTATCAGCACAAAAACCGGTTTGTCTTTTGCGGCGCCGGTATTTTTCGACAAATAATGCAAGGTCGCACCGCGCGTTTCGATAAAATCGCCGGCTTCGGGCAAATCGGCAAAAAGCCGTGCCCGCAGACGTGCGTCATGGGCCCATAAAATAAGGCCTAAAATTATCGGGACAGCAAAAATACCGGCCAGCATGCGAAAATAACGTCGGTTCAAATTAACCCCGCACCAACCCAAACTGAACCTGCACACGCTTGGCGCAGGCGAGATTTAGCGGATTTGGCTAATTAGCCCTGGCGCGCCTTAAAGCGTTTATTGGTTTTGTTAATGACGTAAAGACGGCCACGACGACGTACCAGCTGATTTTTCTGGTGACGGTCACGCAGCGACTTCAAAGAATTGCGGACTTTCATCTTCGGCTCCATAAACAATGCAAAAGCCGCAAAACGGCCTTTAGAAGCGCCGAACATATGAGAGAGACCCAATTCTGTCAAGCGCAGAAGCGGTTGCAAAACATTCGTCTCAACGGCTGATTATCAGGCTTCACAAAATGCCGAAATTATGTAGATTGAGCGCCAATCTTGGGAGTTTTCTATGAAATCGCAAAATGGTGGCCAGCAAGACCTGCTTCCGGCCGGGGAACGCATCGATGAAGCCCCAAAATGGTTTCAAGATGCGCTGGCCGATCAGCCGCAGGATAGATTCGTTGCCTATGAGCAAACCAAACTGCATTATCGCCAGTGGAGCGGCCCCGGCGCTGAGGCCCCCAATCTGGTATTGGTGCATGGCGGCGGCGCACATGCGCGCTGGTATGACTTTATCGCCCCGCTTTTGACCGATTATTACAATGTCATAGCGGTTGACCTTCCGGGCATGGGCGATAGCGGTTGGCTGAAAGACTATAAGCGCGAAATTATGGCGGAGGCGTTGATTACCATGGTGCGCGATGCCGGCTTCACAACCAAACCGGCCATTATCGGACATTCTATGGGCGGCATGGTGAGCTTGATAACCGGCCATCTTTATCATTCAGAATTGGCTGCCGTGATGCTGTGCGATTATTACGTGCGCCCGCCACATGCCCATGAAGAATGGTATATGGATAAAGACGAGGATGGCGTGTTGCGCCCTCGCGAAACCCGCGAGACGCGGGTTTATGAAGATTTTCAAACCGCTTTGGCGCGCTTCCGCCTGCAGCCCGAACAACCTTGCGCCAATCAGTTTATTGTCGATTTTATCGGTGAACATTCGCTGCGCGAAGTCGAAGGCGGTTGGACATGGAAGTTTGATCCGCATATGTATCGCGACTTCCCGATGGGCAGGAATTGGCCGGAAATGTATGAGGGCCTGCCCATTCCGACCGCGGCTATGTTTGGCGCGCTGTCGCATGATTGGGAAAACATCTCGCGCAATGACATCATCGCCTATATGAAGAGCCTGCGCCCAACCATGCCGCATTTCGATTTATTGGCGGCGCGCCATCATGTTTTGCTCGACCAACCCCTGGCTTTTGCCTCATCAATTACCCAGCAAATGCAAAACTGGCAGGCTCAAAACGCCTTCGCGGAATAAACCCAGCTTTCGCCTAAAAGTTTTTATGTCCATCGGGACGCGTCATCGCGTCTTCTTCAACGCTTTCGCCGTCAATTTGCGTTTCCATCACATCGAGTTGTTTTGAACGCGTTGTCAAAAGCATCAAGCCGGTAATGATGAAAGCCACCCAAAACGGCGCGGTCGGCGCGTAAAGATAAAGCGGCATCAGCACCACCGGCACGAAAATAAAGCCGACGGCCGCGGTTGATGAATTGAGACCGGCGATCGCGCCCTGCTCTTCAGGCTCCACCGCCAGCGACCCGCCCGCCGCCACAGCAGGCCGCATCAGACCCGAACCCAATCCTTGCAAGGTCAGCGATACGGCAAACAGGCCGGTATTCATAAACGGAATAAGCAGCAAAGCGATACCCAGCATGGTGATGATAATGCCCAGCACCAGCAGCGTGCGCACCGACGCATTGCTGCGCGGAATAATCACAAGCTGGGCGAACAGCGTCGCCATCGCCATGCCCATCATACCGACGCCAACAACTTGCGCGGTTTCTTGGCCGCTCAATTGCATCGTATCCATCACGAAAAACGCCGCAACTTGCATCACTGCCGCGCCAACGGTCGATGCGGCGACACCCAAAAACAAGAACAAACGAATGCGCTTAT
>JAKMDW010000046.1 GCA_022426245.1 Alphaproteobacteria bacterium
GTGTCAATCTGTGCCGGGGCGGGCGGCGCTGCGGCGGGCGGGTCGGTTGGTTCACCCGTCACATCTTGTGATATTTCCGGCTGTTGCAGGTCGCCACCACCGGTCCCCAAAAAAGCAGTCAGACCGATAATGGCCGCAATAGCAATCGCGACAATAATTTGATTTTGTTTTGACACGCCAAGGACTCCCGAATCGAAAGGTTGCATTGAGTATATCCCAGCAAGGCTTAAAGAGTCTTATTCACCGAGGTGCAGTTATGCTGCCTGTGGACAAGTTATGCCTGCTGAAACTTCGTCGGCCAGTGCCGTTATCTGCTTTTGCGCTTCACCCGTGCGCCGAGCCGCGCCAAAGCCTGTTTTAATCGGCTGCTCTCAAAGCCATCAAGCGCCGCCTCAGCATCGTCCAATTCGGCCTCGGTGAGCGGCGTTTGGCGGTTTTTCTGCGCTTGCAAATAATCCAACGGCAACGGCCCTTGCACAATATTTAGCCGAGTTATGGCGCCGGCCCCATAATGTTGGTTGATGCGTTCCAAAATCAGCGGCGCCATGTGCTGAACCTCAAGCGCCATCGCGCCTTCGACTTTTACCGTCAACACGGCCCCGCCATCGGGGGACAGGCGACCGCTGCGCGATATACGCTCAGGGCACGACAAAGCGGCAAGCTGCTCGCCGACAATCATCGGCCAATGCGCCAGAATATCAATCTGCCGAAAGCCGCGCTTTTTCAGCGTCGGCGCAATGATGCGACCCAGCACTGTGCCAACCGAACGGCCTTGAAAACCACGTGCCGGTTTGGTCTGCGGAATGTCGCGCCAGTCTTGCGAGGCCATACTTGCTCCTTCATGCAATTCAGGTAGCATAGCACATATGCCCGCCAATTTTGACCCCGTATCCGCTTTGCTCGCTTGGTATGACAAAAATGCCCGCACCCTGCCCTGGCGTGCGGCACCGGGCATTGTGCCGGATCCGTATCATGTCTGGCTGTCAGAAATTATGTTGCAGCAGACCACTGTCACTGCGGTAAAACCCTATTTTGAAAAATTCCTCGCCCGGTTTCCCACCGTTGAGGCTTTGGCCGCCGCGCCGGATGATGCGGTGATGGCGGCATGGGCCGGACTTGGCTATTACAGCCGTGCCCGCAATTTATTGAAATGCGCCCGCTTGGTCGCCGCAGAGCATGATGGCCAATTTCCTGATAATGAGGCCGCGCTGTTAACCCTGCCGGGCATTGGCCCCTATACGGCGGCAGCGATCGCGGCGATTGCCTTTAACCGCCAAGCCGCACCGGTGGACGGCAATATTGAGCGCGTGCTGGCGCGGCTTTATCACCTTGAGACGCCGCTGCCCGCATTGAAGCCCCAGATTAAAGAGAAAAATGCGGCGCTGGTGCCGGCCGGCCGTCCCGGCGATTTCGCGCAAGCCATGATGGATTTGGGCGCGACCCTATGCACACCCAAGCGGCCAAATTGTCTTATTTGTCCATGGCAAAAAGGCTGCGCGGCGAACATAGCAGGCATTCAGGAAACCCTCCCCAAGCGCGCGCCGAAAAAACCCAAGCCCGAGCGCAGTGGCACGGTTTATTGGCTGGAAAACGGCAAGGGTGAAGTGCTGCTGCATCGCCGTCCCGATAAGGGGCTGCTGGGCGGCATGTTGTGCTTCCCCTCAACCGGATGGGACGCCGCCAATGACACCACGCTGCCGCATAATATACCAACCGGCTGGACCAAGCTGGACGCCGAAGTGGTGCATATATTCACGCATTTTCGCCTGACCTTGGGGGTGACCGCGCACCATGCCCCGAAAGGGTTTCGAAAACCCGCCGCGCATATCTGGCTGCATCCGCGCGATTTTGGCGCCGCCGCGCTGCCCAGCGTGATGCAAAAAATATGGAAATCCGTGCTGCTTAGCTGAAACAGAACATTTGACGACAACGCCAAGCCTCGCTAGCCTTTACCTGCTCCAAAAAAACAAAAAGGAGAGAGAGCATGCTTAATCGTCTCGGACTAGCCACTGCCGTTGTGGTTGCCTTTTACCTGTTGGTCACGCTGATGCGTGGCGAGCCGGAAACCGCAACCGACGCCACCAAAGACTATATGCCAACATCGACGCAATCATCGTCTATGAACGATATCATGAACGATAAGATGAACGATAAAAAAGCCGTCGAAATGGAGACCCATAAATTGCTGGCCGAATTGCGCACCATTCCGGTAAGCGAATATGCAGCCAATCTGGCGAAATATGAGCGTTTGCTGGAGCTGCATCCGGGGGATGCAACTTTCGTCCGCAAAGTCGCTTTCTATAGCCAGAAACTGACCGAACGCAATTCGATTGCCGGCTATTAGGCGGCAAACCGACCCAACAGGTTTGGCGTCGGCTCTTTAAGCACCACCAAACGCACCGCCTCTCTCACTTTTTGAGGGGGGCGGGGCCTTCATTATCGCGTTTGCAAACCGCGCAAAAGCTCCAGCACTGCATGGCGTTGTTTTTTATTTTGCAGCAGGCAAAACAATTCAAGCACCTTGCGTACCCGATAATTCTTAATCAGCCATTTATAATCGGGCTGTTGCGTGAGTGCCGACGGCGTGGTCTGCAGGCGCTTGGCAAATTGAGCCACTTCCGCATGGCTAGGAATATCCGTGCCATATTCATAATCACGATAGGTTTGCGGCGGCACGATTTTCGCTGACAGCGCGTCGCGTGACAAGCGTCGCCGCACCCGATACAGCCAAAGATTTTCAGCCACATAACCCGCTTCTTCGTCGGTCATTGTCACCCCCTAACCCAAGCGGCACCAAGGTCGCCCTTGGTGCCGGGGTGTCAACAAGTCGCCAAAAGACCGACTACGACATATTCGGCTCAGCCGAAGCCGCGCCTTATTTTGCCGTCACCCCGACAAAGCGAGGTGAATGGAGTATTCGCAATCGACATAAAAAAAGGCCTAACGCTTTTATACGTTAAGCCACATGCGCA
Source organism: Alphaproteobacteria bacterium (assembly GCA_022426245.1). Classification (GTDB taxonomy): domain Bacteria; phylum Pseudomonadota; class Alphaproteobacteria; order RS24; family RS24; genus UBA8337. The sequence goes on from JAKMDW010000046.1 coordinate 2,973, forward strand.
ATACTTGATTGCGGCTTTTGGTGAGGCTGTTGAACCCCTGTCCCTGCCATTCGCAAGGACAAATCAACACTAACAAGTCAGGCACTCATTTTCAACCTAGCCCTCATCTCTCACTTTTTGGCGAAGATTATCGATGGGCACGAGTTTTTCGCCGTCTTTATAGTGCCAATAGGTCCAGCCATTGCAGCTCGGTGCGCCTTGTGCGGCGGCACCCATTTTATGAATGCTGCCGGATAATTCTTGCCCGGGGGGGGCGTTTTTCTGAGCCCCTAATTTAACCGAGCCGTCGGCGCGCACTTTTGCTTTTACCTTACGCGCCGGGCCGAAAAGCTGCATGCCCGGCTTCACCAGCCCGCGCTCCACCAAAGTTCCAAAGGCAACACGCGGTTGCGCTTTCGGGCTTTGCGTCAGTTCCAAATCGGCGGCACTCAATTTTTTCACACGGCCAATGCGCTGCATGGCGGCTTCGGCGTAATCGGCCTCGGCCTCAATGCCAATGAAATGACGGCCCAGCTTTTTCGCCACCGCGCCGGTGGTGCCGGTGCCGAAAAACGGGTCGAGCACAATGTCGCCTTCCTGCGTGCTGGCCAACAATACACGGTGCAACAGGCTTTCGGGCTTTTGCGTCGGGTGCAGTTTCGCACCGTCATCGCCCTTCAACCGCTCGCCACCATTGCAAATCGGCAGGTTCCAATCGGAACGCATTTGCACATCATCATTCAGCGTCTTCATCGCCTGATAATTAAATGTATAGCCGGTCGCGTTCTCATCCGGCGTCGCCCAAATCAGCGTCTCATGCGCTTTGGTAAAGCGGGTGCCGCGAAAATGCGGCATCGTATTGGTTTTGCGCCAAATAATATCGTTCAAGATCCAATAGCCGAGGTCCTGCAAGGCTGTGCCGACGCGGAAAATATTATGATAAGAGCCAATAACCCATAGCGTGCCGGTCGGCTTCAGCACCCGCTTCGCCTCGCTTAACCAAGCGCGGGTGAAGCTGTCATATGCCGCGAAACTGTCAAATTTGTCCCAATCATCGGTCACCGCATCGACTTTTGACGCGTCGGGGCGGTGCAGATCATTCTTCAACTGCAGATTATAGGGCGGGTCGGCAAATACCAAATCAACACTGGCAACGGGCAGCGCGCGCAATTGCGCGAGGCAATCGCCCTGCAAAATCACATCCAAAGGCAGCTTCTTGTCCATTTGCTTACTCATGCCGACACCATGAGTCATCGCGAGTCTGCCGTCAATAGGTAAATGATTCCAATGGCTTGTGATGATTCCGCCAAGAGTCTTTTTATCCACAATACGCCCCACAGCCACCATATATGGTGGTGTTAGGCCGTTTCGCCGCGCAATATCTTCGCTATCGGCGCATAGGAGCGCCGGTGATGCGGCGTCACGCCCAGCTTTTCGAGGCCCATTTGATGCGCTTTTGCGCCATAGCCCTTATTCGACGCCCAGCCATACCCCGGAAACTGCGCGTCCAACGCCGCCATTTCGCGGTCACGCGTCACTTTTGCCAAAATTGACGCCGCGGCTATGCTGGGCGACCGGCCATCGCCGCCGACCACGGCTTGCGCCGCATAAGACCAGTCGGGCAACTTATTGCCATCAACCAAAACATGCGCCGGTATGCCGGTGTTTTCGGCCAATTCATCAACGGCGCGGGTCATCGCCAGAAATGTCGCCTGCAAGATATTCAGCGTGTCAATTTCGTCAACCGAGGCCGCGCCAATGCCATGCGGTAGCGTGACAAGTGCCTGAAACAGCGTGTCGCGCTTTTTGGCTGTCAGTTTTTTGCTGTCATCAACGCCGAGATCAAAATCCGGCGGCAGGCAAATCGCCGCCGCCGTTACCGGTCCGGCCCACGGGCCACGCCCGGCTTCATCAACCCCGAAAACACACGCTTCGGGCCAACCTTGCGCGCGTTCGAGGGTGAACTCCACCTTACTCAGCCGCCCTATTCAGCCGCTTTTTTGGCTTCCGGCGATTGCCAACGCAAAACCGGACTGCGCGCGGCCAGCGTTTCATCGAGGCGACGACGTGGCGCAAGTTCGGGCGCGTTTTTAAAGCGGTCAATTTCGCCGTCTTTCGCCCCACGCACCAAATCGCGCATGGTGGCGATAAACAAATCAAGCGCCGCCCTGCTCTCGGTCTCGGTCGGTTCAATCAACATCGCGCCATGCACAACCAGGGGGAAATACATGGTCATCGGGTGATAACCCTCATCAATCATCGCCTTGGCAAAATCCAGCGTGTCGATATCCGTGTCTTTCATCCAACTATCATCGAACAGCGCCTCGTGCATGCACGGGCCTTCAAACGGCGCGCTCATCACATCTTTCAGCGAAGCCAAAATATAATTGGCATTCAGCACGGCGTCCTCAGCCACTTGGCGCAGCCCGTCCGCACCATGACTCATCATGTAAGACAGGGCGCGGACATACATGCCCATTTGCCCATGAAACGCCACCATGCGGCCAAACGGATTATTTTCCGCATCGCCATTATTTTCAACCAGACGCAAACCGTCTTCGCTCTTTTCGACATAGGGCAGCGGCGCAAACGGCGCCAGACGTTCGGACAAAACCGTCGGACCGGAACCCGGACCACCGCCGCCATGTGGGGTGGAGAAAGTTTTGTGCAGATTTATATGCATCGCATCGACGCCCAAATCACCCGGCCGCACGCGCCCGACAATGGCGTTGAAATTCGCCCCATCGCAATAAAAATAGCCGCCTGCTTCGTGCAGCGCATCGGCAATCTCAATAATATCACGCTCGAACAATCCGCACGTATTGGGGTTGGTCAACATGATGGCGGCAACATCATCGCCCAGTTTTTCTTTAAACGCCGCAAGGTCAACACGGCCCGACGCATCGGCGGGAATGCCATCGACCTTAAAGCCCAACAAAGCGGCCGTGGCCGGATTTGTGCCATGCGCACTTTCCGGCACCAGCACACGGGTGCGTGTGGCCAATTCGCCCTTGGCTTCAATGGCGGCACGAATGGCCATCATGCCGCATAGCTCACCATGCGCGCCGGCTTTGGGTGACAACGCCACCTCCGGCATGCCGGTCAGGGTTTTCAGCCAATGCGCCAGCGCATCCATCAGTTCCAGCGCGCCCTGCACTGTGCCTTGCGGTTGCAGCGGGTGAATATCGCTAAAGCCCGGCAGTCGCGCCATTTTTTCATTGAGGCGCGGATTGTGCTTCATGGTGCAAGAACCGAGCGGATATAGCCCCGCATCAATGGCATGATTTTTTTGGCTCAGACGCACGAAATGGCGCATCGCTTCCGGCTCAGACAGACCCGGCAAGTCGATATTGCCTTGCGCCGCGCAATCGCCGAGACGGCTTTCTACTTGCGGCACATCTTCCAAATCAACACCGCAATTCTCGTAAGCGCCAATTTCAAAAATCAGCGCCTCTTCGAGTTGCAGGCCACGATTGCCGGTAAAGGTTTGCTTCTCGCTCATGACAGCACCTCCGTCAAAGCCGCCGCAAAGGCAGCAATATCATCTTGTGTATTGGCTTCGGTCGCCGCAACAACCAGCACATCATCGAGGCCGGCTTGCGGGGCAAGACGCGACACCGGCACACCGCCAAGCACGCCTTTATCGGCCAGCGCATCAACCGTTTGCGCCGCATTGGCAGGCAGTTTCACGCTGAACTCGTTAAAAAACGCATCGGTCAAAATCTCTACGCCCTTCACCGCGCCCAGCGCATCGGCCAGTTGCACGGCGCGCGCATGGTTAAGCTCGGCCAGTTGGCGCATACCCTTGCCGCCCAGCAGCGTCATATGCGCGGTGAATGCCAACGAGCACAACCCCGAATTGGTGCAGATATTCGACGTCGCTTTATCGCGGCGAATATGCTGCTCGCGGGTTGAAAGCGTCAGCACAAAACCGCGCTGGCCATCGGCATCAACCGTCTCGCCGCACAGACGACCGGGCATTTGCCGAATATGTTTATCGCGCGCGGCAAACAAGCCGACATAAGGCCCGCCAAAATTCAGCCCGCCGCCAATCGACTGGCCTTCGCCGGTGACAATGTCTGCGCCCATATCGCCCGGGCGTTTCAACAGCCCAAGCGAGACGACCTCCGGCACGGCGACGATCAGCAAGCAACCTTTGGCCTGCACTTGCGCCGCCAGCTTGGTGAAGTCGGCGACATTACCGAAGAAATCGGGATTTTGCACAACCACGCAACTGGTCTCATCGTCAATCAGGGCAAGCAAATCTTCGGCACCGGCAGGCGCCATATCCGGTTGAACCAAAGCAAAACCACCCATCTCGGTCAGGTTTTCAATCACCGCCGTGTAATGCGGATGCAACCGCCCCGACAAAACGGCGCGGCTTTTGCGGGTCACGCGGTGTGCCATCAAAACCGCTTCAGCAGTGGCGGTTGAGCCATCATACATAGAGGCATTGGCCACCGGCATGCCGGTCAATTCGCTGACTTGGGTTTGAAACTCAAACAGATATTGCAGTGTGCCTTGCGTAATCTCCGGCTGATAAGGTGTATAGCTGGTCAGAAATTCAGAGCGCTGAATAATATGGTCAACCGTGGCCGGCACATGATGCTTATAGGCACCCGCGCCACAAAAGAACGGCACGGTAGAGGCCGTCATGTTTTTGCCGGCCATAGCAGAAAGCTGGCGCTCAACTTGCATCTCGCCTTGATGGCGCGGCAGGTCAACCGTGCCGTCACGGCGCGCCGCTTCGGGCACATCGACAAACAGGTCATCAATATTGGCCGCCCCAATGTTAGCCAGCATGGCCTGACGGTCGGCATCGGTTAAAGGGAGGTAGCGCATCAGTCCAGTTCCTTCACATAGTCGGCGTAAGCGGCTTCGTCCATCAGCCCGTCCAATTCTCCGGCATCGGCCAATTTCATTTTGAAAAACCAGCCACTGTCGTCTGCGTCTTCATTGACCAGCGCCGGATTGCCTTCCAGCTCGCCATTGCCTTCAACCACCTCGCCCGAGACCGGCGCATAGACTTCCGAGGCGGCTTTCACGCTTTCGACCACGGCGGCATCATCGCCTTTGGCCACTTGCTTACCGGCTTCCGGCACTTCCACAAACACGACATCACCAAGCTGCGCTTGCGCATAATCGGTAATGCCGACCGTGGCCACATCGCCGTCCAGGCTTATCCACTCATGATCTTTGGTAAATTTCTTGCTCATTTCATCACCCTTTTTTGTAATTTTGACGGACAAACGGCATGGCAGCGATCCGCGCCGGCATGGCCTTGCCCCGAACAATCAGTTGAATTTCAGTGCCCACCGCCGCATAGGCCGGCGGCACATAGCCCATCGCCAATGGCCCACCCAAAGTCGGGCCAAAGCCGCCACTGGTAACCGTGCCAATGGTCTCCCCCGTCGCCGATTGAATTTCTGTTCCTTCCCGCGCCGGTGCACGCCCCTCAGGCAAAATACCGACGCGCTGTTTGGCCATACCATCGGCAAGCTGTGCGTTCACCACATCAGCACCGGGAAAATCGGCCGCCGCGCGACGCCGTTTTGGCACTGACCACATAAGGTCGGCCTCGGCGGAGGTCGTGTTCGTATCAATGTCGTGGCCATAGAGGCACAAACCCGCCTCCAATCTGAGGCTGTCGCGCGCGCCCAGCCCGATAGGCTCGACATCTTCATGCGCCAGCAAGGCTTCGGCCAACCCGACGGCTTTATCTTCGGCAATCGACAATTCATATCCGTCCTCGCCGGTGTAACCGCAACGCGAGACAAGCACCTCCGTGCCCTGAAACTCAGTCCAAACGCTTTGCATGAAAACCAATTCTTGGCAGGCAGGCATAAGCGCGGCCAGCACGGCTTCGGCTAAAGGCCCTTGCAGCGCCAGCAAGGCGCGCTGTTCAATCTCAAGCGTTGCGCGGCCTTCCAGCTTGGCGGCAATATGCGCAAAATCATCATCCTTACAGGCCGCATTGACCACTAACCACAGCGTGTCGCCAAACCGCGTCGCCATGAGGTCGTCGAGAATGCCGCCATGTTCATTGGTAAATTGGGTATATCGAATCCGCCCCTCTTTGAGCGTGGCAATGCCGCCCGGCACAAGCTCCTCAAACAACACCGCCGCATCGCCTTCATGCGCTGTCAGCTTGGCTTGCCCCATATGCGACACATCGAACAGACCGGCTTTTTGGCGCGTCTGCGCATGCTCTTTCATCACGCCAAGCGGATATTGCACCGGCATATCATAACCGGCAAACGGCACCATTTTCGCGCCCAGCTTTACATGCAGCGCGTGCAACGGGGTTCGCTTTAATATGCCAGCCACTGAGTCAGCCACTATGTCAATTTGTGCATTCACCCTATTGCGACTCCAAAAAGTGCGACCGGAAAAACTCCAGTCTCACCCTCCTCTGTCGCTTGAACCTGAGAGATTTACCCCTTCGGTGAGCCATGCATTATGCCGACTGCTTTCCAGAGTGACATCGCTTCACGGTCCATTTGCCTGAGAGTTTCCGAGGGCGGTTGCTCCTTCGGCCCCGCTTTCAAAAAGCGGTGTCTCCCGTGAAGGTCGTATGTGGGGATGAGTTTAGCTTGGAGTCGAGACGAGTCAAACGCTCATCGCGTCGCAGGGGGGATAAAGGCAAATCTTCTGTGACTCACTCGCCAAGACCGAGCTTTTGACGATAATCGGCACGGTTTGCCTCTAATTGCGCTTGCGTCAGCACAAAACCCGCAACCAGCCGCGCTTTGCGACCATCGCCCTTTTTACCATAAATCACCGCCGGCAAAGTCAGGTTAAAATCGCCACCCTGTGCGGTAACGGCAAATTGAGTGCGCGATAATTGCTGATTATCGGCGCTCAAGGCCGCAACGAAAATCGGCATTTTTACTTTTTCAGAAACACGACCGGACAGTGTCACCACGGCTTGCAGGGCATCTTCCTCGCTGCGGTTAATTGAGCAGGTCAAACTGGCGGCGCTCAGTTCAACCGTCTTGCCGGTGAGCGGCAATTTATCTGCCGTGGTCAACAAGGCCACTGACGGGCATTGACGCTGCACAATCTGGTCAACATTGCCGCCAAGGCACGCTGAGAGGAAAACCGACAAGGACAGCGCAGCCATCAATCCGCTTGCATGGCGCGGTGTTTTTGTGTTTATCGGCTGATGTTTTACGCTCATTCCGGCCATCAAATCTGACATTTCAGTTTCCTTTTTCCAATCACACCCTCACCTCGCTTGCTTAGCATGACCCAAACAGCTTGACGCGGCGCGCGGCTCATTCAATAAAACATTCACCACACAGTGTAAAGAAAGTGCATGCGCATGCCAGATAACGTGCCTGATAACATGCTTGAGATTATACCGGATAAACCGGCCCTTCAGCTGACCCTGGCTAAGCCGCGCGGTTTTTGCGCCGGCGTGGATCGCGCCGTGCTGATTGTCGAGCAAGCGTTGGAGAAGTTCGGCGCGCCGGTATATGTGCGCCATGAGATTGTGCACAATAAGCGGGTTGTCGATCGCCTGCGCGGACTGGGGGCAATTTTTGTCGATGAGCTTGACAGTGTTCCCGACGATAAGCCGGTGATTTTTTCCGCTCATGGTGTGCCGAAAGCTGTGCCGCAAGCCGCCAATGCGCGCGGATTGAACTGGCTCGACGCCACCTGCCCGCTGGTCTCTAAAGTGCATATTGAAACCGAGCGCCATTTTGACAATAAGCGGCATGTTTTGCTGATCGGTCACGCCGGCCACCCTGAGGTCATCGGCACAATGGGGCAAGTGCCTGAAAGTGCCATCACGCTGATTGAAACCGTTGCCGATGCGCAAGCCATTACACCCCCCGCCGGGATGCTGGCCTATGCAACCCAGACCACGCTTTCGGTCAGCGATACGGCAGATATTGTCGCCGCTCTAAAACAGCGTTTCCCCGATATTGTCGAGCCGCATAAGGAAGATATTTGCTATGCCACCACCAATCGGCAAGAGGCCGTGCAGATATTGGCGGGGCAGGTTGAACGCGTTTTGGTTATTGGCGCGCCCAATTCATCAAACTCGCAAAGGCTGGTTGAGGTGGCACGGCAAGCCGGTTGCCCGCGTGCTGATTTAATCGGCAGCCCGGAAGATATTGACTGGGCGCATATGCAAGATGTCGGCCATGTCGGCTTAACCGCCGGTGCCTCTGCGCCCGAAGAAATTACGCTGGAAGTCATTGATGCTTTTGCCGCGCGCTTCACCCTGTCGGTCAATGAGATGGACGGGCTGGATGAGCATGTGAGCTTCAAACTGCCGCGCCAGTTGCGGGGGGTGTGAGATGGCCGTCTTCACCCAAATAAATGACGCGCAATTGGCCGATTTTATGGCCGCCTATGCGCTTGGTGATGTCACCGGCTTTAAGGGCATTGCGGCGGGCGTTCAAAACTCGAATTATCTGGTCGATATGGCTGACCGGCGTCTGATTTTGACGCTTTATGAGGACACGCAAACCGGCGTTGACCCGCATGATTTGCCGTATTTCCTCGGCCTGATGCAGCATTTGGCAACAGCCGGCATCGCCTGCCCGACCCCGCTCTTGCGCAATGATGGTCGCCTATCCGGCATATTGGCCGGTCGTCCCGCCGCGCTGGTCAGCTTTCTGCCCGGGCGCAGCACAGTGACCCCCAAACCACCGCAATGTCGCGCCATTGGCGCTGCTTTGGCCGAATTGCATTTGGCCGGAGAGGGCTTTTCCATGCGCCGCGCCAATACGCAAGGGCCGGATAATTGGCGGCGGCTTTATGAGGCCAGCCAAGCACGTGCTGACGCGGCCAGCCCCGGATTGGCTGATTTTATGGGCGCAGAATTGGCGCGCATTGAAGCTGCGTGGCCGCAAGACTTGCCGCAAGGCGTTATCCATGCCGATTTATTTCCTGATAATGTGTTCTTTGATAAAGGCAATGTCAGTGGGCTGATTGATTTTTATTTTGCCTGCCATGATGTGTTGGCCTATGACCTCGCCATTATGCTGAATGCATGGTGCTTTGAGGCGGATGTAAATTTCAACATCACAAAAGCGCGCGCGCTGCTGGCCGGATATCAATCTGTGCGGCCAATGTCGACAGAGGAAATCGCCGCTCTGCCAATATTGGCATCGGGCGCGGCCATGCGGTTTTTGACCACACGGCTTTATGACTGGTTGAACCGGCCCGAAGATGCGCTGGTGACACCGAAAAACCCGATTGATTATTTGCGTCGCTTGCGGTTTCACCGCCATGTCACAAGTGCGGCTGATTACGGCTTGGAGGGTTAGGCAATGTATGAGATTTTTACCGATGGCGCGTGTTCGGGCAATCCCGGCCCCGGCGGCTGGGGCGCATTGATTAACGGCCCCGACGGCGAAAGCGAATTGACCGGTGGCGCGCAAGCCACCACCAATAATCGCATGGAATTACTGGCCGCCATTGAAGCCCTGAAAAGCCTGCCCGCCGGTAGCGCCGTGACGCTGACCACAGACAGCATTTATGTCAAAGACGGCATTACCAGCTGGATTAAAAACTGGAAGGCACGAGGCTGGAAAACCGCCGCCAAAAAACCGGTGAAAAATGTCGATTTATGGCAAAGCCTCGACACCGAATGCGCGCGTCATCAGGTCGATTGGCATTGGGTTAAAGGCCATGCCGGACATGCGGGCAATGAGCGCGCCGATGAACTCGCGCGCATGGGAATGGCGCCCTATCTGTAGGCGCCCGCCCCATAGAAAAAGCCACGGCCCTCAAGTCGAGAACCGTGGCCAAATTTTAGGTCTTTAGCCGAGTTGGCCGAGCAGATTTTCCGCGCCGCTATCAACCGCCTTACCGGGGTTTTGTTCGATATTCAGCGTTTCCATAACACCGTCGCGCACAATCATTGAATATCGCAGCGAACGCGTGCCCATGCCGTGGCCTGAACCGTCCATGGTCAAACCCATTTTTTGGGTCAGTTCGGCATTGCCATCGGCAACCATCATCACTTTGCCCGCAACACCTTGTTGTTGGCCCCATGCGCCCATAACGAAAGCATCATTGACCGACAGGCAAACAATCGTATCGACACCGGCGGCGCGTAATTCTTCGGATTTCTCAATGAAACCGGGCAAGTGCTGGTTCGAGCAGGTTGGCGTGAAGGCACCCGGAACGGCGAACATGGCGACGGTTTTACCGCCGAATAATTCTTCTGTGCTGATCGGTGCCGGACCGGCATCGGTCAAATGCATCAATGTTGCATCGGGTAATTTATCACCTGATTTAATAGTCATAATGGTCTCCCAATTATTGCCGCGTCACCGGTTCTTGTGGCAGCAGGCTGTGATCGCGCACCTGTATGTTTTGTTCGATGGCACGCTCGCCTACCCTAACGATGAAAGTCAATTTACGCCCTATCAACGGATGGTCAAGCTTAGACCATGCCGGAATTTCCAATAAATACGCATCTTCGTCGCGTCCCACTGTGCGCGGCAGGCCGATAATATCATGCGGCCCGGGAAGGGTGATGACCGAAACCGCATCCAACGCCGTGCCGCTCACCACCAATTGAATGGAAACGCCATCAAAACTGGCCGAGCGAATAATCAAATCGGCGGACGGCTCTTGGGGCTGCGCCCTTAACAGTGCCTTAATCGCGGCCTTATGCGGCGATGCTGCCAAGCCATCGCGATTGAAAACCAGCTTCTGCGTCACGTCCATCGGCACGCAAACCTCGCGGCACACGCCAATCAGACCGCGCATGTTCAATTCACCGCTCAACTGCATGGTGAGAGGGAACACGAAACCCGCCATACCCTGATAGCCGTTAAAGCCGCCGACACCATCATCGAAGAAATAAGGGGCGGGGAATAGGGGTGCGCCCGCCTCAACGCCCCGGCTTTCGGCAAAATCAAATTCCGGCTCAAGCCCGCTGGCCCCCGGATATCGCCAATAAGTATGCCAACCGGGCTTTAACTCGATTTGCAGGGCGGCATAAGCTTGCCCATCAACCTCTGCGGCAATCATGCGGTAACGCGCCGGTTCCATATCAATCCACGGCCCATCGACCAACGCCTGAGCCGGCATAAATAATGCGGCCAGCCCAAGCCATAATGCGGCGGTGATGATGATGTTACGCGAAGCAATCATGCCCCTTTATAACCGCTTCGTTTACGCAAGACGAGGCAGATTTGCGTGAAAGGCGATTGTTTCACCCCGCTGTGATGCCTAAACTCATCTGATGAGTGACACGCCGACAGACATCAGACTCGCGGGACGGTTTTTAATCGCTATGCCGGGCATGGGCGATAGCCGCTTTGACCGCAGTGTGATTTATATGCTCGCCCATGATGATGATGGCGCGATGGGCTTTACCGTCAACCATCCGACAGATGGGCTGACCCTCGGTGAGATTGCCAGCAATTTGCCCGACAGCGTTTCACAGACCGGCTTGCGCAATCTGCCGGTGTTTGTTGGCGGTCCGGTGCAACCCGAAAGCGGCTTTGTGTTGCATTCGGTTGACCCTGACGACGTGACTGAGGGGCAAAAAAATGAGGGGCAAGTCGCGGTGACCCAAAGTCTGGATATTTTGGTGCAGGCCGCTGGGGGCAAGGGGCCCGAATATATGCGGCTGGTGCTGGGCTATGCCGGATGGGGGCCGGGCCAGTTGGAAAACGAAATTCAGGAAAATGCTTGGCTGATTATCGAGGCCGATGTGAAAGATGTTTTCGATGTCGATGTCGAAGGACTTTACAAGCGACTGATTGCCCGGCTTGGCATTGATTTAGCCAAGCTTAGTCAAAGCGGCGGCGAAGCCTGAGTGTCATCAGAATTTTTAAGAGCTGCGCCGGTCGGGCACAAAAATCACGCCCAATAAAACCGTGCCGCACGTCATGGCAAGGGCGATTTCACTCAATTCGGCCGAAATAAGACCGGCGAAATCAGGCGCATAAATCTGCCAAACCCAAAATACGGCAAACGCCGCCAGCACCACATCGCTGACAATAATCACCCGCGTCCAATAATTGCGATTGACGATTTGCTTGGTCATCAAATTGAGATGCGCCACCAAGCTCATCACCACGCCGATTGCCAATGCGGCATTGATGCTGTCGAGGCGATTGACGAGCAGCCATTCAAACTGGTCATTATCAGGCAAAATATCCCGCATCCATAAGCTGCTAAGCAGCACCATCAGGCCGACCGCCATCACCACCGCATAAGCGGCACGGCGCGAGCGGCGCATAATACCGACGCCAACAGCCAGCAGCATAAGCAGCAGCAATAGCAGCAGCACGGCGCTATGGAATGTTTGCCGATTGCCCTCATATGAGGTCAACGCTTCGGGCGCCCAGAGGTAAAAATCAGCCGCCTCGGCCTCGACAAGTTGCGGCAGGAAAAACGTCTGAACTTGTTCCGCCGGCACATTAAAGCTCAGCTTTTCAGGCGCGCCGGGCGCACCGGCAAACTCGCGGTCATCAGAAGAAAACAAACGCAATACCGGACGGCTGGCCGGTTGCAATCCCAGCGCTATCGCCAAATTATTTTCCGGCGGGCGATGCAAAACCAATTGCAAATCTTGTGAACTGCCATTTTGCACGGCAAACACATGGCCTCCGCTTTCAAGCGCGCGCATATAAGGCGTCAACTTCAACAGGCGGAAACCTTCTTTAAGGCGCAGCGGGTCAGAGGCTGAGGCCGGACCGCCCATCATCAGGGCCAGCGCCAGACAGGCAAACGCCATCAGGCACTTGAATGAATTTGGCCTAGACAATGTTAGCCTTTTCACGAATGGCGTTCTCAACCGCGCTCAGCTCATTGGCCACCGGCGTAAGACGCTCTTCTTTTTCAAGCATGTCCAAAACGCGTTGCGGCGTGTCGGGCTCAGTGTCATAAGCCGCCAGAACGGCTTTGGGGAATTTCGCCGGATGCGCTGTCGCCAGCGTGACCATTGGCACATTTTCGGGCAGCACGGCACGCGCGGCCGCACCAATGCCAACGGCGCTATGCGGGTCAATCTGAAAACCGTTCGCCGCTTCAAAGGCGCGCATAATGTCTAAGGTCGCTTCTTCATCGACCCGCTCGGCAGCAAACAGGGCGCGCGTTAATTCAAGCTCTTTTTCCCGCATTTCAAAGCGCCCGGACTGCGCCAATGCGCCCATCATGGCGCGCACACGGGCGGCATCACGCCCCGTCACTTCAAACAGTAAACGCTCGAAATTACTCGATACTTGAATATCCATACTGGGGCTTTGCGTGGCGATAACCTTATCGGTTTCGTAAACACCGCTATCCAAAGTGCGCGCCAAAATATCATTCACATTGGTGGCGATCATCAACTGCGCGATGGGCAGCCCCATTTGCGCTGCCACATAACCGGCAAAAATATCGCCGAAATTGCCGGTCGGCACAGAAAAGGCAACGGGTTTTGCAGGCGCACCAAGGCGCGAGGCGGCGACAAAATAATAGGTGATTTGCGCCATCACCCGCGCCCAGTTAATCGAGTTAACCCCGGCGAGCGCCATTTCTTTGCGAAACGGCGCATCGTTAAACATGCCTTTCACCAGCGCTTGGCAATCATCAAATGTGCCGGCCACAGACAGCGTATGCACATTGGCGTCGGTCGGCGTGGTCATTTGCTTTCTTTGCACATCGGACACACGACCGTCGGGGAAGAGAATGAAAATATCGACGGCTTCGCGATTGCGAAATGCTTCAATCGCTGCGCCACCCGTATCGCCTGAGGTCGCGCCGATAATCGTTGCGCGCGCGCCGCGCCGCATCAGCGCGTCATCCATCAGCCGCGCCAATAATTGCATGGCGACATCTTTGAACGCCAAAGTCGGCCCGTGATAAAGCTCCAGAAAATACTGCCCGTCGCCCAAATCAGTGAGCGGCG
>JAKMDW010000052.1 GCA_022426245.1 Alphaproteobacteria bacterium
TGCCACAGAAAGCAAACCGCCTCTTTATGGGGTAAGGGTGAAAGGGTGCGGTAAGAGCGCACCGCGCTGCCGGTAACGGCAGTGGCAGGGTAAACCCCGCCGGGAGCAAGACCAAATAGAGACGGCATATGGCCCTGTTTTCGGGTCGTCGTCCGGGTAGGTTGCACGAGGTGTTCGGTAACGGGCATCCCAGATGAATGGCCATCACTTTTTCTTCGGAAAATGCCTACAAAACCCGGCTTATAGACCCTCTGACTGTTTATCCCGATAATCAGATTTTATGCCAAAATCAGCGCGCGCATGCGCGCAATAAGCCCCCGTTTCTGACCGGAAACTGCCTTGTTTTGGGATTATATTCCCATTGACACCCATAATATCCCATGCTATCCCACAGTATCCCATTCTGAGCCAATTGTTTTTCAGCTGGGTGCGCCTGCAAAACGCGTTTGTTGGCGCCATTTATGGAGGGAAGCAGACATGACCATGTTCATGTCAACGATCACCGGTAAAATAGACGCCAAAGGGCGCGTCTCGGTTCCGTCTGTCTTCCGTTCAGCCATATCGGCTCAGAACGGGGCGTCGCAAGGCGGCTCCCCACAAGGTATTTTCGTCTATCCTTCCTTTACTGAGAACGCCATTGAAGGCGGTGGCCACGCGCTGATGAATGATATCGGCAAAATGGTTGAGCGCCTCGATTTATATACGGAAGAGCGTGATGCGCTGGCCGCATCGCTGTTTGCCGACAGTCACCACCTCACTTTCGATGCCGATGGCCGCGTTTCCCTTCCGGCCGCGCTTCTGACGCATGCGGGGGTCGAAAAGGAGCTGTGTTTTGTTGGTTTGGGCGGCAAGTTCCAGATTTGGAATCCACAAAACTTTGCTGATTTCCGGTCGAAATCGCGGGCTATGGCCCTTGAGCAACGCGGTCTTTTGCGATCGTTGAGCAATGCGCCGCCCGGCGGGGCTGACGGGTCACAGCAATGACAGGTGGGGGTGACGTGAAAAGGCAGCAGCAAAGCGTGCCCCCGACTTCGGCTCCGCATATTCCGGTTCTTCTGAATGAAGTGGTTGAGGCGCTGCGTCCGCAGGCCGGTGAGGTGATGGTCGACGGCACTTTTGGGGCCGGTGGCTATTCCCGCGCCCTGCTTGAGGCCGCAGATTGCGCCCTTATCGCGATTGACCGCGACCCCAATACCAAACCCCATGCCGATTTGCTGAGCACGGCATATGGCGACCGATTTTCATATCTGTCGGGCTGCTTCGGCGATATGCAAAACCTGCTCGATGCGCAGGTCGATGGCGTGACGCTGGATTTGGGCGTGTCCTCAATGCAGCTTGATGAAGCCGAGCGTGGTTTTTCATTCATGCGCGACGGGCCGCTGGATATGCGGATGAGCCAAGACGGTATCAGCGCGGCTGATTTGTTGAATGAGGCTGCGCCGGAATTACTCAGTGATGTCATCGCGGTTTATGGCGAAGAGCGCCGCGCCCGTGCCATTGTGAAGGCGATTATGGCACGTCGCGACACCCAGCCCTTGCTGCGCACCGGCGATTTGGTCGATGTGATATGTTCGGTTTTGGGGATGCCACGCTTCGGTAAAGCGCACCCCGCGACCCGCACTTTTCAGGCACTGCGGATTTATCTCAATGATGAGTTGGGCGAATTAATGCGCGGTCTGCAAGCGGCCGAGCAAGTGTTGAAGCCGGGCGGACGTCTGGCTGTCGTCACGTTTCATTCATTGGAAGACCGCATGGTGAAACAGTTTCTCAGCCCGCGCACCGGTCGTGCCGGCCGCCCATCGCGTCATTTGCCCGATATTGATATGGCTGCGCCGAGTTTTAATGATGGCGTCAAGCGCTCGGTCAAAGCCGATGCCGCCGAAACCGAAATTAATCCACGCGCCCGTTCGGCACGTTTGCGGGTCGCCGTGCGCACACAAGCGTCAGCCTTCGCCGCCGAGACCGATTTGCTGCCCAAACGCGCACCGACATCGCTCAGTGCGTCCCAAACGGGAGCGATGTGATGGTTAAGTTTTTGAATATCGCACTCGCTTTCATCGTCGTGGTTCTGGTCGCGACGCTTTATCACATTCGTTATTCGGCTGAGGCTGAGGCCAAAGGCTTGCGCGACATGCAACGCATTATGGCGGTTGAGCAAGACCGCCGCCGCACGCTGGAGGCTGAATGGGCCAGTCTGAATGACCCGCGCCGTTTGCAAATTCTGTCGCGGCAATATTTGTCGCTGGATTATTTACGCGCCTCGCAAGTGCTTGATTTGCGCGATGACCGCACGATCACCATTCCGGTGCTGATGGTGCCGCAAGGGGGTGCCGATGAACCGCGGTAAGCTCCCCCTCGTGCCGGTCGGCCATGATTGGGCAATGGTGCTGGGCGGTCGGCTTGGTCGCCGCGCCGGTGATTTGGCGCAGCATGCGGTTGAGACAACCCGCAGTCGTTTGCGCTTGGCGCTGATTTGTTTCTTTATCGTCTTCTCCGTCCTCGGGGGGCGGCTGGTGCAACTGACTGTGCTTGATGCCGCACCGACCCAACGCGCCAATGCGGCGCATAAGCAAAACGCCGAGCGTCCGACCATTACTGATCGCAATAATGTGGTGCTGGCAACACAAATCACCACGGTCACTTTGGGGGCTGACGCTGCCAAGATTGACAATGGTGGCGCGATGGCGGCGCAGCTAAAGGCTGTATTGCCGCGTTTGAACGAGGCGCGTGCTGCGCGGCTTTTATCAGGCAAGGCGCGCTATGTGACCTTAATGTCGGGGCTGACACCGGCGCAAAAGCAAGATGTGCTGGCTTTCGGAAATCCCGCTTTGAAGTTAAGCCAAGCTACCAGCCGCGTTTATCCGGCAGGCGAAGTGACCGCGCATACGGTCGGTTTTGCCAGTTCAGATTTGCGGGGCTTGTCGGGGCTTGAGCTTTATCTCGACCATTTGCAAGAGGAGGCGGATGTCGAGCCGACTTTCAAAACCAGCCTTGATATCCGGGTGCAACATGCGGTGCGCGATGTGCTGCGTGACAGTATGGAGCAGTTCTCGGCGCAAGCCGGCGGCGCGCTGATTGTTGACGCGCATAATGGTGAAATTCTATCGCTGGTCTCGCTGCCCGATTTTGATGCCAATGCGCCAATGCGCAACGGGCAGGGCGCGCACTTCAATCGCATGACTTTGGGCGTGTATGAGCTTGGCTCCATCTTCAAGGTTTTCACCGCGGCCATGGCGCTGGATAGCGGCATGGTGGGCCCGCATGAAACTTTCGATACAGCCGAGCCGCTGGAAATCGGGCGGTATAAAATTGCCGATCTGCATGGCGAGGCGCGCCCGCTTAGCATTGAAGAGATTATCGTTCATTCTTCCAATATCGGCTCGGCCAAGCTGGCGCTGCGTGTGCCGGAAGAAGTGCATTATGACTTCCTGCAACGCCTCGGCTTTACAGATTCTTTGGAAATGGAATTGCCCGAGCGCACCGCGCCGCTGACCCCAACACGTTGGACTGATATTGAGCGCGCGACATCTTCTTACGGTCACGGTATTTCGGTCACCCCGCTACATGCGGTGATGGCCGGTGCGGCGATGATTAATGGTGGTATTTTATATAAGCCGAGCTTGCGCAAGGTCGGCCTGCCGGTTGGTGAGCGGGTTATCTCGGCCAAAACCAGTGCGGATTTACGCGCCATGATGCGCGCCGTGGTGGCCGGCGGCACAGGTCGTCAGGCCAATGTGCCGGGCTATCAAGTATTGGGGAAAACCGGATCGGCGGAAAAACCGCAAGCGGGTGGCTATAATGCGGACGCTTTGGTGACATCTTTTCTCGGCGCTTTTCCGGCTCATGCGCCGCGCTATGCCATGCTGGTTATGCTTGATGAGCCGCAAGCAACGGCTGAAACCCATGGGTTTAATTTGGCCGGTTGGAACGCCGCGCCTGCCGCCGCCGAGATTGTTCGCCGCATTGCGCCGCTATTGGGTGTGTTGCCGTATTTTGAGAATCCCGATGAGCAAGCCGCGCTCGCCTTGCCGGGAATTTCTGAAAATCTGATCGGGGGGTTGGCCGATGCGTCTCGATAAGCTCTCGCACAAGCCGATTGATGACGCCGCATTGGCGGCGGTCGATATTCGCGGCCTCAGTGCTGATAGTCGCCAAGTGCAGCCCGGATATTTATTCGCCGCGCTGGCGGGCACACAGGCCGATGGCAAAGCTTATGTCGGCCAAGCGATTGATAATGGCGCAGCGGCTATCCTCACAGACCAACCATTGGTCGCCGGTGTGCCTGTTGTCACCAGCGATAATCCGCGTCGTGATTTGGCACTTATGGCGGCGCGTTTTTTTGAAGTGCAACCGCCCCAAATTGCCGCCATTACCGGCACTAATGGCAAGACCTCAACGGCTGTCTTCTTGCGTCAATTATTTGCCGCCGCAAAATATAATGCCGCCGCCATTGGCACTCTAGGTATTGAACTGGGGGGTGTTGAAATGGGGGATGGCGATGAAGGCGGGTTTGCCGCCGTGCTCGACCACACCACCCCTGAGCCGGTGCGCCTGCATGCAGCGTTGCGCGATTTGGTCGCGCATCAAGTCACTCATGTGGCGATGGAAGCTTCCAGTCACGGGCTGGCGCAGCATCGTCTTGATGGGGTCAATGTGTCGGTTGCAGGTTTCACCAATCTGTCACGCGACCATCTCGATTATCATGCCAGCGCAGAAGATTATGCCGCCGCCAAGCAGCGTTTGTTCACGCAAGTTCTGCCGGAGGACGGGGTTGGCGTTATCATGATGAGCCACCAATCGGGTGTCGATATGGCCGAGGCATGTTCCGCTGCGGGTCGTCGGCTTATGCCGGTCGGGCGCGCTGATGATGCCGTGCATATTGACATTACCGGGCGCCGCGCCGCCGGCCTTGATGTCACCATAACACTCGATGGTCAAGCGCACGCCATTGCCTTGCCGCTGATTGGTGATTTCCAAATTGAAAACCTCACCCTCGCGCTTGGTATCGCCAAAGCGATGGGGCTTGATAATGAAACCCTGTTGGGCGCTTGCCAGACACTGCAAGCCCCGCGTGGGCGGATGCAGCTGGCCGGGCGCAAAATGAGCGGCGAGCGCGGCGGCGCGGCTGTTTTTGTCGATTATGCTCACACACCCGATGCGCTGGAAAATGCGCTTGCCGCCTTGCGCCGTCACCTGCCCGAGGGAGGACGCTTATTGGTCATGTTTGGCTGCGGTGGCGACCGCGATGCAGGCAAACGACCCGAAATGGGCGCGGCGGCCGAAGCGCATGCTGATATTGTTTTCGTGACCGATGATAATCCGCGTCACGAAGATGCCACCGCTATTCGCGCCGCCATTATGGCCGCTTGCCCGACGGCCCATGAAATCGGTGATCGCGGTGCGGCGATAGAGGCGGTTATTGATGAAGCGCGCCCCAATGACCTGATTTTGCTGGCCGGAAAAGGCCATGAAAGCGGGCAGATTGTCGGTGACATAATTTTGCCGTTTGACGATGTCACAAAGGCGCAATCTGTTTTGGCACTGAAAGGAGGGCAGCATGAGTGATGTTCTCTGGCATGGCAGCGAGGTGATTGCCGCCCTCGATAAGCATTTGATTGCGCCGCCGCATAGCGATTGGCAAGCGCACGGTCTGGCCATTGATACGCGCGAATTGAATAGGGATGATATTTTTGTCGCTCTGCCGGGTGAACGTACGCATGGCCATGACCATGTCGCGCGCGCCTTTGAGGAGGGCGCGGTGGCGGCTTTGGTGGGCGCAGATTTTAACGCTGATGACAATGCTGATGCGGGCGTGCTGTTGCGCGTGGATAATGTTCTGGCGGCGTTAGAGGCGCTGGCCCGCGCCGCACGCAGCAGAAGTCAGGCGCATATTATTGCCATTACCGGCAGTGTCGGCAAAACCGGCACGAAAGCCAGTCTGGCGGCGGCACTGATGAAATCGGGGACGGTGCATGCGGCTGAACGCAGTTTCAACAATCATATTGGTGTGCCGCTAACGCTGGCGCGCCTGCCTGAGGATGCTGAATTTGGCGTGTTCGAATTGGGCATGAATCACGCCGGAGAGATTGCTGCGCTGGTCGATATGGTGCGGCCACATTGCGCCATCATTACCACCATCGCGGCGGCGCATATTGAAAATTTTGACTCTATGGCCTCGCTAGCGGCCGCGAAGGCGGAAATTCTTGGCGGTATAGAAAAAGGCGGCACGGCGATATTGCCATTTGATAATGAGTATTTCGATATGCTCGCCGCGAAAACCAAAGACCATAAAATCAATATTTTGAGTTTTTCAGCCGAGGGTCGTTCTGACGCGGATAGTCATATTGAGCGCGCCAAATTGCACGAAACATGTAGCTGTGTGAGTGCCAATATTTGCGCTCAGGCCGTGACTTATAAAATCGGCGCACCCGGTATTCATCTGGTCGCCAATAGTCTGGCCATTTTGACAGCGGTTAATGTCGCCGGAGCCGATTTGGCACTGGCCGCGCTTTCTTTGGCCACGCAAGACGGGCTGGCCGGGCGCGGCGCGCGCTATCGGCTGGGCGGTGATGACGCGACGGTGACGCTGATTGACGAAAGCTATAATGCCAATCCGACTTCTATGGCGGCGGCGCTTGACACATTGAGCCTCAGCCCGCGCAAAGGTCAGGGGCGGCGCATCGCCGTTCTGGGCGATATGGCGGAGCTTGGTGATGGCGCAGCCCAGCTACACGGCGACTTGGCCGATAAAGCCGATGCGGCAGACATTGATTTGGTCATTACTTGCGGCGCGTTAATGAAAAACCTGCACGACGCATTGCCGACAGGACGGCTTGGTATGCACGCCGACAATCATCACGAAGCATTGTTGATTTTGCGCCGTGAACTGCATCGAGATGATGTGGTGATGGTGAAGGGCTCGAACGCCAGCCGCATGGGTTTGGTGGTTGACGGGCTTATCGACATGTTAACCGAAACCCAACAACAAAAAGGGGTGCTGTAATGTTTTACTATCTGACACAAGTTCTGGGCGATGTGCCGGGCGGCAATCTGCTCAATTACATTACATTTCGCGCCGGTGGGGCGACCATGACGGCGCTGCTCATCAGTTTTGTTTTGGCACCGTGGATGATTAACACGCTGCGCACCCGTCAAGTGCGCGGCCAACCCATTCGCGCCGATGGTCCGCAATCGCATCTGACCACAAAAGTCGGCACGCCGACCATGGGCGGGCTGCTTATTTTGGTGGCGTCTATCGGCTCCACTTTATTATGGGGCAATATGCAAAACATCTTTTTGTGGATTGCGCTGCTGACCACTATCGGCTTTGGGCTTATCGGTTTTGCCGATGATTATTTGAAGCTGCGCGGTAATTCCAGCGATGGTGTGCCGGGTCGCATCAAGCTGGTTTTGGAGGCGATGATTGCCATCGTCGCCGTGATTTTTATCAGCGCCAATCTGCCGAGCGAGCTGGCCACCAGCTATGCCGTGCCCTTTTTGAAAGATGTGTTGCTACCTTTCGGCTTGCCGCTTTATCTCATTGCCGGATTAATCGTTATTGTCGGCGCTTCCAATTCGGTCAATCTGACCGATGGTCTGGACGGGCTGGCCATTGTGCCGACGATGATTGCCGCCGCCAGTTTCGGCTTTATCGCTTATCTCGTCGGCAATGCGATTTTTGCCAATTATCTGCAAGTGCATTATGTGCCGGGCACGGGTGAGTTGGCCGTGTTTTGTGCGGCGCTTATCGGCGCGGGTCTCGGTTTTCTTTGGTATAACGCGCCGCCCGCGGCGGTGTTTATGGGCGATACCGGTTCGCTGGCTCTGGGCGCGGCGCTTGGCACCATTGCCATCATCACCAAGCATGAATTGGTGCTGGCCATTATTGGCGGGCTGTTCGTGTTGGAGGCGGTATCGGTGATTGTTCAGGTTGCCTCCTTCAAGCTCACCGGCAAGCGGGTGTTTGCGATGGCACCGCTGCACCACCATTTCGAGCAGCGCGGCTGGGCTGAGAGCACCATTGTTATTCGTTTTTGGATTATTTCCGTCGTGCTGGCGCTGGCCGGCCTTGCCACGTTGAAGCTGAGGTAGTTGATGATTGCACTTCCGACATATTCAGGTGAGACCGCGATTTTTGGGTTGGGCCGTTCCGGCTTGGCTGCGGTGGCGGCGCTGAAGGCTGCGGGCAATCGGGTTATTGCTTGGGATGATGCGGAAGCACCGCGTCAGGCGGCGGTCGATTTGGGTGCGGAGATTAGAGATTTGACGCAAGATTTCGGGTCAGCCGAAAGATTGATTGTCAGCCCCGGCGTGCCGCTTACGCATCCGGCACCGCATCCTGTCATCACTGCGGCGCGCGCGGCAGGGGCTGAGATTCTGGGCGATATGGATTTATTTGACGATGCGCTGGCGCATAGCGGCTTGCGTGAAAAGGTTACGCTTATCGGCATTACCGGCACGAATGGTAAATCAACCTCCACGGCATTGGTGTCGCATATGCTGGCAACCACCGGTCAAAACGTTCATCAGGGCGGCAATATCGGCACGCCGGTTTTGGACTTGCCGCTCGAAGCCGGCGCGACTTATGTGCTGGAGTTGTCGTCTTATCAGCTTGATTTGAACAAACGCTTTGCGGTCGATATTGGTGTCTGGCTAAATTTGACGCCCGATCATCTTGAGCGTCATGGCGACATGACGGGCTATGCCGCGGCCAAAGCCAATTTGTTTGCCGATGGCAAAGCGCGCCGAGCGCGGATTATCGGTGTTGATGATGAACATGGCTACGCGCTGGCTGATAGGCTGTCGAAAGACGCTTTGCCGCTCATCACCATTGGCGCGCAAAATGCCGATATGATTTATCTGACCAATGCCATTGAGGTAAATCAGCCGAAGAAGGACATTATTTCACTGGCCGATTGTGCGGCGCTTCCGGGCGCACATAATGCCCAAAACGCCGCCGCGGCCTTGGCTATCGGGCAGGTTCTGGGCGTGCCCACGGCGCGTATTATTGAGGCGTTTAAAAGCTTTGCCGGCATGGCGCATCGCCTGCAAGTTATTGCCGACCATGCGGCGGTGACATTCGTCAATGACTCCAAAGCGACGAATATGGAGGCGACCCGTCACGCGCTGGCTGCCTATAATAATATTTACTGGATTGCTGGCGGCCGCGCCAAAACCGATGCGGCGGGGCAGTTGGGGCTGGATATGCTGACGCCCTATTTCGGCAATATTCGCGGCGCTTATCTTATTGGTGAAGCCGCCAATCTGTTTGCCGATAATTTGTCCGACCGCCTGCCGGTGACGATTTGCGGCACGCTTGACAGGGCGGTTGCAGATGCTGCCTTGCAGGCCAAAACCGATCATTTTGATGCGTCTATTGTTTTATTGTCGCCGGCCTGCGCCTCGTTCGACCAATATGCAGATTTCGAGGCACGCGGCGATGCTTTCGGCGCGGCTGTGGCCGGCTGGATTTCCGCCGAGCATGCGCTCAGTGGCAAGGCGGAGGGCGCATAATGAACATATTGTCTCGCACCAACCGCAACCCGATTGCCCAATGGTGGTGGACTGTTGACCGCCAAATGGTTATCGGCGTTTTGATATTATTGGGCTTGGGCTTTTTCGCCGCGCTGGCGGCAAGCCCTGCCGTGGCGCAGCATATCGGCAAATCGACCTATTACTTTGCCAATAAGCAATTGGTGTTTTTGGCGCTTGCCGCCTTTGTTTTCCTTTTCGTTTCCATGCTCGACGCCATATGGATACGCCGCCTCGCCGTGCTGATGTTGGTTGGCGCCATTGGCGGTGTGGTGTTGACCCTTTTTGCCGGTGTGACGGTTAAAGGGGCGAGCCGATGGTTGCATGTTTTCGGCATTTCAATTCAGCCCTCTGAGATTTTGAAACCCGCCTTTGTGGTGGTCGTGGCATGGCTGATGGCGCGACAACGCGCGCGCTTCAAGGCTTATGATATTTTCTTGGCGACCGGCCTGTTGCTGGGCTGCTGTTTCTTATTGGCGCTTCAGCCCGATTTCGGACAAACCATTTTGCTGGCACTGGTGTGGATGTGCCTCTTTTATCTGGCCGGTGGCTCAATGAAACTCATTGCGACCATGACCGGTATTGGCCTGACGGCGGGGGCGTATGTTTATACTGCTTATCCATATTTCCGCAGCCGCATTGAACGCTTCCTCGACCCGTCAACCGGCGATACTTATCAGGTTGATAAGGCGATGGACGCCATTCGCTCCGGCGGTGTGACGGGTGTCGGCCCGGGCGATGGCAAAGTGAAATCCATTTTGCCAGATGCTCATGCCGATTATGTTTTCGCTGTCGCCGCCGAAGAGGGGGGGCTTCTTCTCGGCGGCTTTATCATTCTTACATTCGGATTTTTGGTCTGGCGCGCGCTTTGGGCGCTGCGCGAAGAAAACGAGCATTGGGTGCAGCTTTCATCTGCCGGTCTCATTTGTCTTTTCGGTTTGCAGGCCATTATCAATCTGGCCGTCAATCTCAACCTCATTCCGTCCAAGGGCATGACGCTGCCTTTCATCTCCTATGGCGGCTCTTCGCTGCTCGCCTCGGCCATTACTATGGGCATGCTGGTCGGATTGATGCGGCGGCGCGGCACGGCGCATTTGCAGTTGCGCGCGATGCCGGCTACCGCGCTTCCAATAGCTGTGGGAGGTCGCTCATGAATTCCGAAAAGAAACATGATTTGAAAGCCGGAGATAAAATCCTCCTCGCCGCAGGCGGCACGGGTGGGCATATGTTCCCCGCCGGAGCGGTGGCCGAACAATTAAAGGCGTCGGGCTATAAGGTGCATCTTGTGACCGATAAGCGCGGCATGGCCTATGTCTCTAATTTGACGCCGATGGACTTGCATCAAATTCCTGCGGCCACGGTTTATAGTGTCGGGCTGCTTGGCTTGCCGATACGTGCGGCCACGCTTGTCATGAGTGTTATTGTTTCCTTTGCCTTGATTGTTCTCCTGCGTCCAAAAGTGGTTGTCGGTTTTGGCGGTTATCCGTCCTTTGGCCCGGTGCTGGCCGGATTATTGACGCGGCGCACTGTGCTGGTGCATGAACAAAACGCTGTGCTGGGGCGGGTCAATAAGTTGGCCGCCAATTTGGGAAGCTTTGTTGCCACCAGCTATAATGACACGGCAAATATCCCTGCCGCAGCCGCCGCAAAAATGCGCCGCACCGGTAATCCGCTGCGCCCCGCCATATTGAAGGCGGCTGAGGGTGGCTATCGCTATTTGACATCCGGCCGCGCGTTTGAATTGCTGATTTTTGGTGGCAGTCAGGGCGCCAGTATTTTTGCTGATATTGTGCCGAAAGCCCTAGCGCTTTTGCCGGTCGCGAAGAAACGCCGCCTGCGTGTTGTCCATCAAGTGCGCCAAGCTGATATGCGCGAGACGCTCGATGCTTATGGCGATGAAGGCATTTACGCTGAGATACGCGAGTTCTTCACCGATTTGCCGACCCGAATGCGGCGCGCTCATTTGATGATTGCGCGCGGCGGTGCGTCCACTGTTGCAGAGATGACCGCCTTGGGTGTGCCGACAATTTTCGTGCCGCTGCCCGGTTCGCTAGACCAAGACCAGAACCATAATGTGCGGGAATTGGATCGCACAGGCTGCGCCAAAGTTTTCACCCAGCGCGATTTGACCGCTGAAGCATTAGCCGAACAGCTTGAGAAGCTGATGGATAATGAAAGCCGGCTTCGGCAAATGTCTGATAAGGCGCGCAAATTTGCCGAGTTGGACGCCACCGGTCGGCTGTTTCGCTATATCGATTGTCTCGCTCGAAAAAACCCGGTTCAAATCGACAAGTCGCAGGAGGTTGCCAATGGATAAGGCGACAACCATGCCGCGCGGTCTGCGCTCTTTCGGGCGGGTTCACATTGTCGGCATTGGCGGCATTGGCATGAGCGGCATTGCCGAGGTGATGCACGTTATGGGTTATGAGGTGCAGGGCAGTGATTTGGGCGATAACGCCAATACGCAACGCTTGCGCGATATGGGTATTAATGTTGCGGTCGGCCATGCAGCAGAAAATGTTGCGGGCGCGGGTGTTGTCACTGTGTCGTCAGCCGTGCAAGCCGATAATCCTGAGGTGATTGCGGCGCGCCAAAATCATATTCCGGTTGTTCGTCGCGCGGAAATGCTGGCCGAGCTTATGCGCTTAAAGCCCTGCATCACCATTGCCGGAACGCATGGCAAGACCACCACAACCTCGTTAACTGCCGCCATGTTGGACGCTGCGGATCTCGACCCGACCGTCATAAATGGCGGTATCATTAACGCTTATGGCACGAATGCCCGATTGGGGCAGGGCGACTGGATGGTTGTTGAAGCCGATGAGAGCGATGGCACATTTGTGCGCCTGCCCGCGACAATCGGGATTGTCACCAATATCGACCCGGAGCATCTCGACCATTATGGCGATTTTGACGGGCTGCGTGCCGCCTTTGACAGCTATATCGCCAATATCCCGTTTTACGGTGTCGGGATTGTGTGTCTTGACCACCCTGAAGTGCAGGCTTTGGTCGGGCGTGTAACCGATCGCCGCTTGATTACGTATGGCCTTAGTGAGCAAGCCGATATGCGCGCCGTGAATATTCGCGAAGACGGCCTCAAGCAGCATTTCGATATCGTGTATCGCGACCGTCGCAATGATGCCGATATTGAGATTAAACAACTTTGCCTGCCAATGGCCGGTAAGCATAATTTGCAAAATGCGCTGGCGGCGATCGCAGCCGGATTGGAATTGGGTGCGACAGCCGACACGATTGCCGCCGCTTTAAACGGGTTTGGCGGCGTGAGGCGTCGTTTCTCCACCGTCGGTGAAGTTGGGCAAGGCGTCCGTATTTTTGACGATTACGCACACCATCCTGTCGAGATAGAGGCTGTGCTGGAAAGCGCGCGCGCCGTTACGTCGGGTCGTGTGGTGGCGATCATGCAGCCGCATCGCTATACGCGCCTGCGCGATCTATTCAGTGAATTTTGCGCCTGCATGAACGGCGCGGACACCGTATTGGTGCTGCCGGTTTATGAAGCGGGCGAGCCCCCGATTGAGGGCATGAACAGCGCCGCCTTGGCCGACGGATTGCGCGCCCATGGCCATCGTCACGTTATCGCATTGGCGCATGATAAAGATTTGCCCGACGCGCTGGCGGATACATTGCAGGCCGATGATGTCGTCATCTGCATGGGCGCGGGGTCAATTTCTCAACTGGCCTATAAATTGCCGGAACAATTGGAGGGGCGTTTATGACCGCTGAAGCGACCCCTCAGAATATGAATAATGCGCCCGATTGGTTGGCCGCCTTGCCGCCTTTGCGTGGCAAGCTGATGCCGGATGTCGTGCTGGGTGATATTTGTTGGTTCCGTGTTGGCGGGTCTGCCGATATTGTGTTTATGCCGGCCGATGCCGAAGATTTATCGACGTTTTTGGCCGCCCTGCCAAGGCATGTGCCGCTGACTGTCTTGGGCGCAGGCTCGAATGTGCTGGTGCGCGATGGCGGCATTCGCGGCGCGGTCATTCGGCTGGGCGCGGCATTTGGCGAGATTACTCAAACCGATGAGACGGCATTAATGGCCGGTGCTGCTGCGCTTGATGTGCGTGTGGCGCGCGCCGCGGCGGAAGCATCTATTGCAGGGCTGGCATTTTATCGCGGCATTCCAGGCGCAATGGGCGGTGCGGTCGCGATGAATGCAGGCGCTTATGGCGGCGAGACCCGCGATGTGCTGGTTGAGGTTGAATGGCTCGACCGTGACGGTGAACATCATGTTAGCGCGGTTGACGCGCTCGACTTGTCTTATCGCCATAATGGCCATGAAGGATTCAAAGTTTATACGGCGGTTCGCCTCAAAGGTGCACGCGGCGACAAAGCCAAAATTCTAGCCGCTATGGAAGAGATTTCAGATAAGCGCGAGGACAGTCAGCCGGTCAAGGCGCGCACCGGCGGCAGCACTTTTAAGAACCCCGATGGCACATCCCCGGACGGGTTGAAGGCTTGGAAACTTATCGATGCGGCGGGGTGTCGGGGCTTGCGCGTTGGCGACGCCCAGGTGTCAGAACAGCATTGCAATTTTCTCATCAATCATGGTGTGGCGACAGCCGCCGATTTGGAGGCGCTGGGCGAGAGCGTGCGTCAACGCGTGCACGACACATCGGGTGTTGACCTGCACTGGGAGATTAAACGCATGGGGGAGGCGCGCGCATGAGTGCGAAACCGCATATCGCCGTGCTGATGGGCGGCTGGTCGCCTGAGCGGGAAATCAGTCTGATTTCCGGTGCCAAATGCGCTGAATCCTTGCGCGCCCTCGACTATCAGGTCAGTGAAATTGATGTCACGCGCCAGCTCGATACACAGCTTGGCGAGGTGAAGCCCGATATTTGCTTTAACGCGCTGCACGGGGTCGGCGGCGAAGATGGCGAAGTGCAGGGGTTGCTCGAAGTGTTGGAAATTCCCTATACCCATTCCGGCGTGCGCGCTTCGGCTTTGGCGATGGATAAGCATTTATCGAAACAAATTTTTGCCGCCGCCGGTCTGCCGGTCGCGCAATCGGTGCTTGTTGAGAGCGCGGTGAGTGACCACCCAATGACCCCGCCTTATGTGGTGAAACCGGTCAATCAGGGTTCCAGTGTCGGCATTGATATTGTCAGCGATGGCAGCAATGCCGTGCCCGATAGTCTCAGCCAAACAGGCTGGGCTTTTGAGGGTGTCGCCATGGTTGAGAAATATATTGCCGGTCATGAATTGACTTGTGCCGTGATGGGCGACACGGCCCTCGATGTGATGGAAATCGTGCCGGTGAATGGCTGGTATGACTATCGCGCCAAATATGATGATGGCGGCTCGCGCCATGAATGTCCGGCGGAAATCGATGCAGGCTTGGCCAATCGTATTCAGCATATCAGCCTAGAGGCGCACATGCTGCTGGGCTGTCGCGGCGTAACCCGCGCCGACTTCCGTTATGACGCGGCGCAAGACGTGCTCGTGCTGCTCGAAATTAACACCCAGCCCGGCATGACGCCGGTATCGCTGGTGC
>JAKMDW010000069.1 GCA_022426245.1 Alphaproteobacteria bacterium
GGCTGACGGCACGATTTGGAAACCCGCAACATGATGCCAAAACAATGATGAACGAGCTTTACAATCAGCGCATTTTGAAACTGGCGGCGGAAATTCCGCATATCGGCTCGCTTGATGCGCCGCAAGCGACAGCCGATGCCGTGTCGCGGCTATGCGGTTCAAAAGTGCATGTTGAATTGAGCTTGGCCGAAGACAACACCGTTGCCGCTTTCGCGCATGAGGTAGAAGCCTGCGCGCTGGGCCAGGCCTCAAGCGCGGTCATGGCGCGCGAGATTATCGGCTGCAGCTCACAAGAATTGCGCGACGTGGCGGCGCAAATGCGCGCCATGTTGAAAGAAAACGGCGCGCCGCCGTGCGGAAAATGGGCCGATTTGGAAGTGCTGGAACCGGTGCGCGCGTATAAAAACCGCCACGCCTCAACGCTTTTGACCTTCGATGCCGTGGAAGACTGTTTGAGCCAACTCGGCGTTTAGGCTACGCTCTCTCATCACCCGAATAAAAACAAAAAGGGAGGGGGATGTGCCAAAATGGGAAAATTTCGTTTTGCCTGAAACTTCACCGTTCAAGGACGGATGGGACAACGAGGCTGACTTCGACCAATGGCTTATTTCGCAAGATGGGCTGACGCGTTTGGAGAATGAGACGGGTATAAGGATTGAGCCTGATGGTATTCGATTGCAGGAATCGGTCGGCGGGTTTTATGCCGATATTTACGGGCTGGATAACCGAGAGGCTATTGAGCGCCCGGTTGTTATAGAAAATCAGCTTGGCACAACAAATCATGACCACCTCGGTAAAATTCTGACTTATGCGGGGGCATTAGCGACAGAGCCGCAGGGATGTTTTCTGGTTTGGATTGCCGAGCGTTTTCGCGATGAGCATCGCGCTGCTATTGATTGGCTTAACACTAAGACTGAGGGCACCACGAACTTTTTTGGCATTGAAGTTGAATTGGAACGATATGGGAAATTACTCAGTCCAAGATTGAAGCCGGTCTGCTTGCCAAATGATTGGTCAGGTAATCAGCGCGTTATGGCTCGTTCGGCTTCCAAAGGCGCGGGCAAGGTTTATGCTGAATTTTGGCCGAAATTTGCCAATTATATAAAGCAAGAAAACAGACCCTTGAAGGCTTACCACAGCTTCTCAACCGGCTATGCCGAAGCCTGGGTCAATTATTCTGTGAACCGAGTTTTTTTCTTTTCGGTGGATTTGTCCATAAAGTATGGCGTTATTATCGTGAGTCTTTATATCGACGGCTCATTGAAAGATGTCTTGGTAGATGGGCATAAATTAGTTGATGCAATCTATGATGGCCACAAAGCTGTGATTGAGAATGAACTAGGCCCGTTGGCAATTGACGGGGTTGGAAAGAAACATGTTGGCAAAATTCGGCGGTCGGCGCGTATTCAGTTGGCTTTGCGCGCTGTCGATATTAAAGACCGCGAAAAGTGGCCTGATTATTTCAAGTGGGTAGCGGAACGCGCTGAAGCTATCGACAAAGTTTTACTTCCCATTGTTCAAGAATTTCCGCTTTATGATTTCTTGATAGAAGAACCCGAAGCCTAACCCCCTCACAACCCCAGCACTGTCACCTTTACGGTTTGGGGTTTGCCGACTGTCACGCCCTCGGCATCGCGAATGTCTTTTTTGATGGGCAGGAGATAGCTGTTGCGTTCTTTCGACGGAAACATGGAGGTCTGCCATTCGCTATCGCCAATGCAAGCATTGACTTTCAGCGATTTGAAGCCGCGCTGCACATGTTTGGTAAAATGCTGGGCATGGGCGCTCATATCTTGCGGCATGGTGACGAACCACCAATCGGTTTTTTTGCCCGACCAGAGCCACACCTCGCCCTCAAACTCATATTCCAGCGTGTCCACACTCAACCTCTGACGCTAATCTTTAAGGATTAACAGCTTCACCGCCAGTGGAATATAAGTGATGATGAAAATCGCGCCAAAGACTTTCCAATCGGGCGTTAAAAGCGGCGGCCATAATTTGGCGACCATCAGCCCGAAAGCCAGCACACAAATTTTCAATAAGCCGATATCCAAAGCTGTCATGCGCGCGACGCGGGTTTCAAGCCAGTTCCAGAATGTCATTTTGTTTCCTTTCTTATTGCGACGGCTGTTATTATAGGCGCCATGATGCGTGTTGTCCTCTCATTCCTAGTGCTGCTGCCGGTGC
>JAKMDW010000073.1 GCA_022426245.1 Alphaproteobacteria bacterium
CCCACGCGTTACTCACCCGTCTGCCACTGTCCACTTCCGAAGAAGCTTCTCGTTCGACTTGCATGTGTTAGGCCTGCCGCCAGCGTTCGTTCTGAGCCAGGATCAAACTCTCAAGTTTGATTCTGCACATCACATTTACTAAACGTTCAAACCATATCATACGATATGATGCGTATTAACGAGTTCCCACTACTCTACACCCAATCCGATAAATCGGCACGGGCATAGGAGTGGAAGAAACGTAAGACGTAACGTTTAGCAATCAATATGACTGCATGTTCTGTTGTCATCACGCACATGCCAAAAGGCATGAACGCATGACCGCCAGGACACCGCCGTCCACGTTTCTCTTTCATTATCAACTATGTCAAACAGCTGCCGCCAGATTACTCTTTTGGCCCTCAAACGAAGCGAAAAGCCCCCTGCCATTAAAACCTGACGGTCACAATGGATTGGTAGCTTCAACCTCGATGAGGATCAGTATTGATTCCAACGCAAAACGGATAAACCGAAAAGCCTTTGTGCCGACGGGGTTACTGATAAACCTTCGTCGAAACCTTCGCGTGTATAGGGGGGCTGACCCCCCCTGTCAAAGGCTTTTTTCGAAAAAAACCAAAAAACACCGATATTCCTGTCAGCGCTCTCAATAGTAGGTAAATTGATCGTGCAGCCACAATATGTAGTAGTCCCATTCGCCCCTGGGGCAGGTCTTTTAGCCAATATAATGCTCTATTGACACAAATCGCCGACACAGCCCATTTTGCAGCGCATGAACGCTGATATTAACACCGCACCACAAGCAGTGCCGCAGGCACAAGACCAGCCGGTCGATGCTGTGCTTTTGGCACAACAAGCGCGCCGCCGCCGCGCTCGATTGCGGTTTTCCATTGCGGCTTTTGCAGCGGTCTTCAGCATTGGCTGGCTCGCCCAAACCATGCTTGCGCCCGAGATGCCGAAACCGGTTTTAAGTGCCAAACCGGCGCCACCACATGCCGCCATTCAGACCCAATGGGCCGGTCTTGCCCCGATGCAGCGCAGCCATGCCAGCGATATGCTTGTTTCAGGCGATAGCTTGGCGGCGCTTTTGGCGCGGGCCGGAATAAACGCGGTCGAGGCCGATGCCGCCCTCGATGCTTTGCGAAATGAGTTTGACCCGCGTCGCCTGAAAGTCGGCCAAAAGGTTCGTATTTTTACCGAATGGCCCGCCGGGGCAGCAGCCGATACAGACGCGGCGCGGTTTGCCGGTTTTGATTTCATTCCGGAGCCGCGGCAAAGGCTGATTGTTCGGCGCACGAGCCATTTAGGTTTTGAAGTGGTCAAGCAAGTGCGGCCGCTATCAGAACGATTTTTCTTCACCGATACGCTGGTGTCCAGTTCGGTCTATGAAGCGGCGCGCGGCAGCGGTATGTCGCCCAATTTAGTGGTCGAGCTTATTCGCCTGTTTTCATTCTCAATCGACTTTCAACGCGATATGCGCGAGGGCGACCAACTCGAAGTTTTATACACGCGCCGCTTTGACGACAATAATCAACTGGCCGAAGAAGGCGATATCGTTTTCGCTGCGCTGACCAATCGCGGCAAGCGCTATGCCTATTGGCGACTGGCGCATGATGATGGCAGCAATGGTTATTACGATGATGAAGGGCGCAGCGTCAGCCGCTTGCTCATGCGCACGCCGGTCGATGGCGCGCGTTTATCGTCGCGCTTCGGCATGCGGCGACATCCGATTTTAGGCTATACGCGTTTGCATCGCGGACTCGACTTTGCCGCGCCGCGCGGCACGCCGATTTATGCGGCGGGCAATGGCACAATTGAGGCGCTTGGGCGCAATGGCGATTATGGCCGCTATATTCGTATTCGCCATCGCAATGGTTATGCGACTGCATATGCGCATATGAGCCGTTACGCGCGGCGCTTGAAAAAAGGCTCTGAGGTGAGGCAAGGACAAGTTATCGGCTATGTCGGGGCTTCGGGTTTAGCCACCGGCCCGCATTTGCATTACGAAGTTTTACGTCACAAAAAACCGGTCAATCCGCGCGACATTAATGTGCCGCCACAACACGCGCTAGAAGAAGCCGGTCTGGAAAAATTGCGCAATGCGCAAACCGCAATTGGTGCGCGCATTAACGCACTGGCGACCAATGATAATCGCCTGCGCTCATTGCCACGGCGCAATTTATCAACCGTGCAAAATCGCTAACATTTAGCTGTTTAGATAGCTGAAAATATTCGCTTTATTCGCCTGAAATGGCGGCTTCGCCATCACTATCGCCGGAAGCTTCAGCGACACCGGCTTGCGCATCGCCATCAATTGTATTGGCATCGTCGCTCGGCTTGGCCTTGCGTCTTTTACCCAGCGGGCCACGGCGGCGCGATTTCGGCGCGTCGTCACCCTGCCCAGCGCCATCATTATCGCGCGACAAAACCAGCGGCTCGCCGCCTTTACCGTTTTCTTCAACAGTGTCTGTTGGAGCCGCGTCGCCCCCATTGGTGACACCATTATTGTCGCCCGATGTCGCCTCGTCAGACGCCGACGCCTCATTGCCGTCGTTCTCACTCGATTGCGGCTGGAAGCTTTGCAAGATGCGATAATAATGTTCGCCATGTTGCTGATAATTTTCCGCCATCACTCGGTCACCGGCTGACATGGCGTCACGCGCCAGTGCCTGATACTTTTCATAGACCTGACTGGCAGTGCCACGCACGCGCACATCAGGGCCATTACTGTCATAGCTGCGGTTGCCGGGATTTTGTTGGCGACGTCCGCGCCCACGAGACCGTTTCATCTAACTTCCAATATCATTATGTTGGCGGCCAGTTTGACCCGGCCCTTTCAGCTTTTAATTGTTACGATGCGAAACTCCTAAAGCCTTCTTCAGCAC
>JAKMDW010000089.1 GCA_022426245.1 Alphaproteobacteria bacterium
GTAATTTTTCCTTTGGCGATTATTTCAAGGAAGAAGCGATTGACTATGCGTGGACATTTTTAACCAAAGAGCTCGACATTCCGGCTGATAAATTATTGGCGACAGTCTATGCCGAAGACGAAGAAGCTTTTGGCCTTTGGCAAAAAATCGCGGGATTGCCGGAAGAGAAAATCATTCGCATCGCGACCTCGGATAATTTCTGGTCGATGGGCGATACCGGGCCATGCGGCCCGTGTTCGGAAATTTTCTTCGACCATGGCGAAGCGATTGCTGGTGGCCCGCCGGGCAGTGCCGATGAAGATGGCGATCGCTTTATTGAGATTTGGAATCTGGTCTTCATGCAATTTGAACAGCAGGCCGACGGCACGCGCATCGACTTGCCCAAGCCCAGCATTGACACCGGCATGGGGTTGGAGCGTATTGGCGCGCTGCTGCAAGGCAAGCATGATAATTATGATACGGATTTAATGTATCACCTGATTGAGGCCTCGGCTGACCATTCGGGGCAATCTGTCAGCGGCGATTTGGCCGTGAGCCATCGTGTGATTGCCGACCATCTTCGTTCCTCGGCGTTTTTGATTGCCGATGGTGTGCTGCCGTCAAATGAGGGGCGCGGTTACGTGCTGCGCCGCATCATGCGTCGCGCCATGCGCCATGCCCATATGCTGGGCACGAAAGAGCCGCTGCTTTGGCGGCTTGTGCCGGCGCTGAAAACGCAAATGGCGGCCGCCTATCCCGAACTTGAACGCGCCAATGCGCTGATTGTTGAAACGCTGCGCCATGAAGAAGAACGCTTTCGCGATATGCTGGGGCGCGGCTTGAAACTGCTCGATGATGAGTTGGGCAATCTGTCAGGCGACACGCTGTCGGGTGAGGTGGCCTTTAAACTTTACGATACCTATGGCTTTCCGCTCGACTTGACCCAAGACGCGCTGCGCGAGCGCGGTCTGTCGGTTGATACAACCGGCTTTGATACGGCGATGGAAAAACAACGCGCCGAAGCGCGCGCCAATTGGAGCGGCTCGGGTCAGGAAGAAACCGAAGCGGTTTGGTTTGACCTTCGCAACACGCATGGTGCGACCGAATTTGTCGGCTATCAATAAGCCGCCGCCGAAGGCCAAGTGCTGGCGATTGTCAAAGACGGCGCGCCTGTCAGCGCGGCCGGTAAGGGCGATGAGGTGGCGTTGATGCTCAATCAAACGCCATTTTATGCCGAAAGCGGCGGCCAAGTGGGCGATACCGGCATGGTGTCCAATGAAGACGGCTTGGTGATTGAGATTGCCGATACGCAAAAACGCCTCGGCGATGTGCATGTGCTGAACGGCACAATCAGCGCCGGAAAAATTGCGGTGAATGATTTGGTGCATCAGGAAATTGACGCGACGCGCCGTGACGCCATTCGCGCCAATCACTCGGCCACACATTTGCTGCATGAGGCGCTGCGGCGGGTGCTTGGCGATCATGTCACGCAAAAAGGTTCACTCGTGAATGAGCATCATTTGCGCTTCGATTTTTCTCATCCGCGCGCCATGAATGATAATGAAATCGATAAGGTGGAGGCGTTGGTCAATCGTATCATCCGCCAAAACGACGAAGTGACGACGCGGCTGATGACGCCTGATGAGGCGATTGAGGCGGGTGCATTGGCGCTGTTCGGTGAAAAATACGGCGAAGAAGTGCGCGTGCTGTCTATGGGGCATGGCGCGCATGAGGCGCCGGATAGCGATGCCGCCGCCACTTATTCGGTGGAGCTTTGCGGCGGCACCCATGTGCGCCGCTTGGGCGATATTGGCCTGCTGAAAATCTCACAAGAGGGTGCGGTGGCTTCGGGCGTGCGCCGTATTGAGGCCCGCACCGGCGAGGGCGCTTTGGCGCAAATCGCCGCGCATGAGCATGTGCTGCATGCAGCAACGCATGAGCTGAAAGTGGCGGTCGAAGACCTGCCGACGCGCATCAGCAAATTGGTCGAAGAACGAAAAATGCTCGACCGCGAATTAAGCGAGACCAAAAAGCAATTGGCATTGGCCGCCGCGTCGGGCGGCGGCGGCG
>JAKMDW010000099.1 GCA_022426245.1 Alphaproteobacteria bacterium
GGCAATTAAGGGCTAGACCGATGGCCCGCTTTTATATATTTTCGCGCTCAGTTGGGGTGTAGCCAAGTGGTAAGGCACCGGTTTTTGGTATCGGCATGCGTAGGTTCGAATCCTACCACCCCAGCCACTTTCAAAATGTTTAGACGGCGTATCCGGCTTGTCGATTGACTAATCGTCTTTCGGCAGAATGCCTAGCGCCTTCATATTGTCATCGGTCAAGCGGTGTTGACCTTGGGCGTAATTCTTGGCGTTTTGAGCATAAAATCCGGCGTTAAACAAATTGGCTGCGCCGTTATCGCGGCTCTTCACCAGCTTGGCCGGGCTGCCTGCGATAATTGAATTATCCGGAAACTCACTGCCCTCCGTCACAATCGAATGACCGGCGACAATGCAATTATCACCGATTTTGGCGCCGTCCATAATCGTCGCATTAATGCCGATAAGGCATTTATCGCCAATGGTGCAGCCGTGAATTGTGGCGTGATGGGTAATCGAACAATCATCACCGATAATGGTCGCAGACGCTCCGCCGACATGTATCATGACAAAATCTTGAATATTGGTGCGCGCGCCAATTTCGATGTGAAACATCTCGCTGCGCATCACCACATAAGGCCATACCGAACTGTCGGGGCCGATGGAAATATGTCCGAATAACATCGCGCTTTCATGCACCCAAGCCGAGTCGTCAATTTCAATCACGTCATTATCTTTTGAACCGCTCATCTGCCCCTCCTGCTACGCTCATCGCAAAGACTGAAAGGAAACGATAAGCCGCCCGATGACTGAAAGATAGACAAAAGCTGCAAACAGCAAGGCCAGCGGGGCGAAGCTGTGCGGATAGGTCATGGCGGCGATGAAGAATAAAATCGTCTCTGTGCCTTCCGCCAATCCGGCCAGATAGTAGAAGCCTTTTTTGCCCTGCGCGTCGCTTACCGTGCCGCGCTTTTCAGCCTGAATGGCGAAAGCAAGAAACACCGTCATCGACATGGCAAAGCTCGACAGTAATATTGCTGCCGCAAAAGCATTGTTCATATCGTGAAAAAGAAATGCCAGCGGCAATATCGCCCATAAAATAAAGTCGGACACAACATCAAGATGGGCGCCCAAATCAGTGGCGGCGGTTTGGCGGGCCACCGCGCCGTCCAGCCCGTCGGCGATGCGGTTAAGCAGAAGCAGAATAAGAGCGCTCGTGAACTGGCCCTGCACAACAGCATAGGCCGAACCAACCCCCAATAAAAAACCGCCAATAGTGATGCTATTGGCGGAGATTTTAGTGCCGATAATCCCCGCCGCCGCATTGAGCGGCGGGTCAATCAGCCGTCGCATGGTGGCGTCAAGCATTAGCTCGCGCGCTGCACCAGACTGTCAATGGCGTCGCGATAATCGCGTTCCATATCGGCCACGACGTCCTCAATGGTCTGCACTTTTTCAATGCTGCCAATGCCCTGACCGCTGCCCCAAATATCTTTCCAAGCTTTGGTCTTCATATTACCGCCGGAACCGAAATTCATTTTCGATTTATCGGCTTCGGGCAGATTGTTCGGGTCAAGACCGGCAGCGGCAATGGACGGCTTTAGATAATTGCCTTCAACGCCGGTGAACAGCGATGAATAGACAATATCGTCGGCGGCGCTTTCGACCAGCATGTCTTTATAATTCTGATCGGCATTGGCTTCTTCCGTGGCGATGAAGCGCGAGCCGATATAGGCAAGGTCAGCGCCCATGGCCAGAGCCGAGGCGACGCAATATCCATCACCCATAGCACCCGATAGCAGGATTGTGCCGTCGAACCATTCTTTAACCTCGCGCACAAGAGCGAAAGGCGACAATGCTCCGGCATGACCACCGGCACCGGCGCAGACCAAAATAAGGCCATCAACGCCTTGCTCAGCAGCTTTTTTGGCATGTTTGACGTTAATCACGTCGTGGAACACAACACCGCCATAGCTGTGCGCGGCTTCAACAATGAATTCCGGCGGGCGCAGCGAGGTAATGATAATCGGCACTTTATGCTTCACGCAAAGCTCCATATCCGTTTCCAGACGGTCATTAGATGCGTGGCAAATTTGGTTGACCGCAAAAGGGGCAACATATTTGTCAGGATTGGCGGCTTTATACGCGTTTAATTCAGTATTGATGCGGGTCAGCCATTCGTCGAGAACCTCAGACGGACGCGCGTTAAGCGCAGGAAACGAACCGACAATACCGGCTTTGCATTGCGCGATAACCAATTCCGGTCCGGATACCAGAAATAGGGGTGAGCCGACGACAGGGATACGCAGGCTGTTTTTCAAAACTTCAGGAAGGGCCATATTTAATCTCCATTTCTGGCAGGGAAGATAGGGTTTTTAACGGCTAAAGCAAGGCGCTAAACACGCTTATTTAAGGGCCGCATAAACCAGTTGAGACAGTTGTGGCCGTAACGGGTAGGTGGCGGCAGGCATAAGCTGCGTCATCATAATGACGCTCATATCTTCAACCGGATCATTCCAAAAAATCGTGCTCGCCAAACCACCCCATGAGGTATTGCCGGTTGAGGAGGTTGAAACGGTAACCCCGCTATTTATGACGACAGACAGGCCGAGCCCGAAACCGGTGCCCGGATAGGCGACTTCGGTAAACTGGCCGTGGCCGTGTTCTTCCAATGTGCGGCCATGCGGCAATTGATTGCTGCTCATTTTCTCAATGGTTTTGCGGTTCAGAATATAGGCGCCATTCGCGCCTGTGCCCTTGCGCCGTATCATATCGGCAAATTTGAAATAATCTTCCATCGTTGACAGCAGCCCACCGCCGCCCGACAGGAACTTCCGACCGGGGCGATAAATTGTCCGCTCAGGGCTATCTGCCAGCTTGGTCTCGCGTTTGAGCGGGTCATAGCTGTAATTGTGCATAAGGCGCTCAAGCTTATCATCGGGGATATGAAAGAAGCTATCGACCATGCCGAGCGGCTCAAAAATATGCTCTTTAAAATAAGCGTCCAGCGTTTTGCCCGAAACCAGTTCGACAATATGCCCCAGCACATCAGTGGCGACGGAGTAATTCCATGCTGTGCCGGGTGAGAATAAAAGCGGCATTTCGGCCAGCTTCTCGCACATTTGGGCCGCGTCCATTTTTTCAGAGCGCGCGCCGGTAATATTGTTATTGCGATACAGCGCGTCGACCGCATTCTCGAACATGAAATCATAAGTCAGCCCCGATTGGTGGGTCAGCAGGTCGTGAATGTTAATCATGCGCTCCGGTGCGCGCGTGGTGTAGCTTTTCGCCGTGCCGCTCTCGAAAACTTTGACGTTCTTAAAGGCGGGAATGAATTTGGTAATCGGATCCGTCAGCTTGATGAGGGACTTCTCATAAAGCTGCATTATGGCTACCGAGGTTATCGGCTTGGTCATTGAGTAAATGCGAAAAATTGCGCTGTCATCAAGCTCGAAGCCGCCCTCCAGCGCGCTGCGCCCCTGATGGCTGAGCATGGCGATTTTGCCCTCGCGGGCGACAGAAATAGACATGCCGGCGAATTTGCCGCGTTCAATATAGGATTTGAAAAAGGCTGGCACCGCATCAAGACGGGCGCGGTCAAAGCCCAGCTTTTCGCAATCCTCAAATATATAATCAGTCACTATTCTGTCCCTCCAAAAAATGCCCATGCGCCAGTAAAACAAATGCATAAACAAAAGCAATTTCGTGCAATTGATTAAACCGCCCCGCTTTGCCGCCATGACCCGCGGTCATTTCCGTGCGCAGCAGGCTGAGGCCATCATCTTGGCGCGTGGCGCGTAGCCGCGCAATCCATTTGGCCGGTTCCCAATAGGTAACACGCGGGTCGGTCAACCCACCGGTCGCCAAAATATGCGGATAGGTTTTCGCCTCAATATTTTCATAAGGCGCATATCCGGCAATCAACTCATAGGCCTCGGCGCTTTCTATCGGATTCCCCCATTCCGGCCATTCCGGTGGGGTGAGGGGCAGGCTGGCATCAAGCATGGTCGTCAGCACATCGACAAAAGGCACTTCGGCAACGGCACTGCAAAATAAATGCGGCGCGAGATTGACCGTCGCCCCGACCAGCAAGCCACCGGCGCTGCCGCCATGAATGGATATTTGGCCTGGCTTGGTAAAGCCGCCTTCAATCAGCGCTTCGGCCGATGAGACGAAATCGCGGAACGTATTTGTCTTTTGAGGGCCGCGCCCTTGCATGAACCAATTATGGCCGCAGGCGCGCCCGCCGCGAATATGGGCAATGGCATAAATAAAACCCCGGTCAACCAGACTGAGGCGGGTGACGGAAAACGCCGCCGGAATGGTAATGCCATAGGAGCCATAGCCGTAAAGCAGCACCGGTGCGCTGGCATCAAGCGGCGTGTCTTTGTGATATAGAAGCGAAACCGGAATTTGCGCGCCATCATGGCCGGTGGCGGTCATGCGGCGGGTCACATAATCACCGGCCGCATGTCCGCTTGGGACATTTTGGGTTTTGCGCAGCGCGCGTGTGCCGGTGCTCATATCGAAGTCAAAGGTTTGCGTCGGCGTTGTCATGGAAGCATAGGTGAAACGCAAATTGGTGCTGTCATATTCAGCCATGCTGCCAAAGCTGACATCATAGGCTTCTTCGTCAAAGGCAATATCGGCTTCGCCATAATCTGCGAGGGTAACCAGAATGATGCGGGGCAGAGCGTTCTCGCGCACCAAAACCGCCATATGGTCTTTGAAAGGCAGGGCGTCCAGCACAAGGCAACCCGCTTTATGGGCGCGCTCAATCTGCCAGCCGGATTTGTCGCCCGTGCCGGTCGGCACAGGCGCGCTGATGATTTGAAAGTCATCTGCTTTTGTGTCGCCATTCCAATTGGTGACGATTATCAAGCGGTCGCGTGCGGCATCATCATCGACTTCATACTCAATGCCGGTTTCGCGCGGGGCAACGCATATCGGTGCGGCCATTGGCTGATGCGCGTCAATGAGATGGGCTTCCGCCGTTTCATGGTCATGTGCTGAAATGATAAGGAAGCGGCCCGAGCGGGTTTCCGACAAGCCGATGAAAAAGCCGCTATCGGCTTCTTCGTAAATGGAGACATCTTCCGATTGTCGCGTGCCAAGCGCGTGGCGCATGATTTTATGGGGGCGATGGTTTTCATCAATCGCGACATAAAATAAAAATGCGCCACATGCCGACCAACCAAAGCTGCCGCCCGTATCGCGCAATTCATCGTCCAAAGCCGCGCCGCTTTCAATATCGCGAAAGCGCACGGTGAAATATTCCGAGCCTTTATCATCATAGCCCCAAGCCAGCAGCGCGCCGCTTGGGCAGGCGGCATGGTTGATGATTTTAAAGAAGTCTTTGCCTTCGGCTTCGTGATTGCTGTCAATAATCGTGCGCATGGCCGCGACTTCTGCGTCGCGCGCGCCACAGCAAATTAGAGGATGCTCGCCGCCCATGACATAGCGACTGGCCCAAGACAGCGCGCCTTGATTGACCGGCACGCCGGCTTCATCTTCTTGAATACGCCCGCGCATCTCTGCGAATAGCTGTTCTTGCAAAGCAGCGCTTGGGGCCATGACTTTATCGGTATAGGCGTTCTCGGCTTCCAAATGGGCGCGAATATCGGCGTCGAGCGCTTGCGGGTCTTTCATCACGGCTTGCCAATTATCGTCGCGCAACCAAGCATAAGGGTCGGTGCGGGTGATGGCGTGATGCGTGTCGCTATACGGCTTTTCGGCGGCTTTGGGCGCGCCGGGCGGGGCTTTCAGCATTGTTGAATTACCTATTCAGCTATCGGCTCGCCGTTTTCGTCTTTCAGCGTCAGTGCTGTGCCGTTCATGCAATAGCGTAAGCCCGTCGGCGGTGGGCCATCGGGAAAGACATGTCCCAAATGCGCGCCGCAGCTTGCGCAAACGGTTTCAGTGCGCTTCATAAATAGAGTGTTGTCCGGGCGATCTGCAACCGCGCCTTCCGCGACCGGCTCCCAAAAGCTGGGCCAGCCCGTGCCGCTATCGTATTTTGTGCCGCTTTTGAAAAGCGGGGCGTCGCAGCACACGCAATGATATGTGCCGCTCGATTTGCTGTCCCAATAAGGGCCGGAAAATGCACGCTCAGTGCCCGCTTTGCGGGTAACGTGGAACTGCTCATCACTGAGCCGCTCGCGCCATTCGGCTTCGGTTTTTTGCACCGGCCACACTGTATCGTCTTTTTTCCGACCCATTTTTAAGACCTATTCGAACAATAATGTCAGGTTTTCAGACACCATGACGGGTTGTTCCGAACCGTCCATTTCCATCACAATTTCGGCTGTGAACAGTTTGCCGCCCGCTTTGTCTTCAACACCTTTGAGCGTTGAGCGCGCGCGAACTTTAGAGCCGACCGGAACCA
This sequence comes from Alphaproteobacteria bacterium, assembly GCA_022426245.1. Classification (GTDB taxonomy): domain Bacteria; phylum Pseudomonadota; class Alphaproteobacteria; order RS24; family RS24; genus UBA8337. Next base: position 6,362 of record JAKMDW010000099.1, read on the forward strand.
TGCCGGTGAAGCGGGTTTTGTTCGAGCCATAATTAATGCCCCGGGTGACGCTTTTCACGCCAGAGATTTGTGCCATCAGCACAGGCAGCAAAGACAGGGTCAAGAAACCATGAGCGATTGTGCCCATGCCCAGTTCTTTTTGCGTGCGCTCTGTGTCGAGGTGAATCCATTGATGATCGCCGGTCGCATCAGCGAAAAGATTGACCCGGTCTTGGTCAAGCTCAAACCAATCGCTGACCCCCAACTCTTCGCCGACAGCGGCTGCATATTCATCAAGATTTTCAAAAACGCGCATAGTATTCTCCTTCAAATTGCGGTGTTCGATTAAACAATCTTGGAGTCTTTATTACCCCAATAGCGGTCGCGCACAAGGCGCTTATATAATTTTCCGGTCGGGTGACGCGGTAATTCTTGGTCAAAATCAACCGAACGCGGGCACTTAATGGCTGACAGGTTTTCTTTGCAAAAGGCAATCAGTTCCTCTTCAAGGGCAGGGCCGGCATCGCTCCATTCTGCGGGTTGCACAACGGCCTTCACTTCTTCGCCAAAATCTTCATTCGGCACACCGATGACCGCGACATCAGCCACACGCGGATGGGTGATGAGCAGATTCTCGGTCTCTTGCGGATAGATATTCACCCCGCCGGAAATAATCATAAACGCTTTGCGGTCAGTCAAATATAAATAGCCATCTTCATCAAGCTTGCCGACGTCGCCCAAAGTGGTCCAGTTTTTATGCACCGGGTGACGGCTTTCAGCGGTTTTTTTCGGGTCATTATAATATTCAAAGCCCGGAGCTTCTTCGGGTTGCTCGAAGAAAATCGAGCCGCTTTCACCAACCGGCACTTCTTCGCCTTCTTCATCGCAAATATGCAAAACGCCGGTCAGCGCCGTGCCGACCGAGCCTTTATGAGCGAGCCATTCTTCCGAGCTTAACTGGCAGAAGCCATTGCCTTCAGAGCCTGCATAATATTCGTAAATCACCGGCCCCCACCAATCTATCATTTGTTCCTTAATCGGAATGGGGCAGGGCGCAGCCGCGTGAATGGCGGTCTGCATGCTCGAAGTATCATATTTTGTGCGAATATCTTCCGGCAGTTTCAGCATACGCACAAACATGGTCGGCACCCATTGGCTTTTGGTGCATTTATGCTTCTCAATCATCGCCAATGCCTGCTCGGGGTCAAAATTTTCCATAATGATGCAGGTCGTGCCGACTTGTTGCGCGGCCATATTATAGCGCAGCGGCGCGGCGTGATAGAGGGGCGCGGGCGACAGATAGATTTGCTTATCGTCAAAGCCGTAAAGCAGGGTGACGAGACCCAACAACGCATCGGCTTCGCCAATGGCGTTGCCGGTCAGCTTGCGGCGAATGCCTTTGGGGCGACCGGTCGTGCCCGATGAGTAGAGCATGTCCATGCCTTGCGTTTCATCAGCCACCGGTTCGGCCGGTTGCGCGTCGCGGGCGGGCAGATATTCTTCATAGCCCTCAGATGCTTTGCCGACCATAAACATGCCGGCCATATCGGGCAGCAAGGCCACCAGCTTGTCGGCTTCCTCCTTCATATAGTCAGAGGTGAACAGCATTTTGGCCCCGCAATCCTTGACGATATATTCAACCTCGCTGGCCGTCAGGCGCGAGGAGACCGCGGTAAAATAAAGACCGGAGCGTTGCGCTGCCCAGCAGATTTCGAGAAAGTGCTTATTATTATCCATGAAAATGGCAATACCGTCGCCGACCTGAAGGCCGCGCGCGCGCGCCAATTGTGCAATTTGATTTGAGTAATCATCAAGCTGTTTGAACGTCACAACTTCATCAGTTGATGCCATGATGAAAGCCGCCCGATCCGGCGTGTTTTGTGCGTGAGTGCTGATATGCATTTTGTCATCTCCCCCAAAAAGTCCTATTGCGAGAACTATAGAGATATGGGAGGTTTCGGCAAGAGACAGGTGAGGGAGACATGAAAGATGTCAGATTACAAACAGATTAAAACCGAGATAGATGAAAACGGCATTATGGTGCTGACGCTATGCCGCCCGGAGGCGATGAATGCGTTTACCGGTCGCATGATGCACGAAGTTATTGACGCTTTTGACAAAGCTGATGCTGATGACGCGGTGCGCGCCATTATTATAACCGGCGATGGCGAGCGTGCTTTTTGCGCCGGGGCTGATTTGTCACAAGGCGATAAGACGTTTGATTATGCCGAGCGCAGCGATGGCGGCAAAAAATCCGATGTGATTTCCGAGAGCGGCGACGTGAACTGGTCGAGCGAAGATATTCGTGATAGCGGCGGCATAATGACCTTGCGCATTTATGAAAGCATCAAGCCGGTTATCGGTGCGATTAACGGCGCGGCTGTCGGTATTGGTGTGACTATGCAATTGCCGATGGATGTGCGTATTGCATCTGAAAATGCGCGTTTCGGTTTCGTCTTTGCCCGTCGCGGCATTGTGCCGGAAGCTTGCTCAAGCTGGTTCTTGCCGCGCATTGTCGGTATTTCACAAGCCCTGCAATGGTGCTATTCGGGCGAAGTGTTTGGTGCAGAAGAAGCGCTGAGAGGCGGCCTTGTGAGCGAGATTGTGCCGCAAGCCGATTTGCTGGCCCGCGCCAAAGAAGTGGCTTTGCAAATGACCCAAATGAGTTCGCCCGTATCGGTTGCCATGACGCGGCAAATGCTGTGGCGCATGATGGGTGCCGATCACCCGATGGAAGCGCATAAGATTGACAGCAAGGCGGTCTTCGGTCGCGGGCGTCAATCAGATGCCAAAGAGGGTGTGGTGTCTTTCCTTGAAAAGCGCGCGCCTGAATTTGCCGATAAACCAAGCAGCGATATGCCCGGTTTTTATCCTTGGTGGGACGAGCGCAAATTCTCTTAATGTTAAAGCGGCTCGTGTTCGTGCCGCATGATTTGCCAAACAGGTGTGGTGG
>JAKMDW010000049.1 GCA_022426245.1 Alphaproteobacteria bacterium
TGAGGTCATGGTTTGCGTGCCGGCGATTAAAAACCTCATTCGTGAAGACAAGATTCCCCAAATTGCCACAGTCATGCAAACCGGCGCGCAATACGGCATGATTACGATGGAGAAGTACCTTGATGAGCTAGAAAAACAAGGACTAGTCGTTGTCGATGGGGAGTAAACATTCGATTTGATACTTGTCAGGCTCGCCCAGCTTTCCCTAATATCCTTTTGTACTGACAGAAATAGCTTGTTGGATGGCACACGTTCTAGGCAAGATCAGGGTGGAGATAAATGCAAAAAAATAAGAGCTTTAGCGACTAAAAAGCTTATCCGCCAGAAAAAATTAATACTAAGTTCGCCTGGCAGACTGCAACCATCTAGAACACCGAAACGACCCTAGGCACGAAAAAGTATATACACTAAAATGAACGTTCCCATTAAATCAATGAACTGCGAACTACTGATTCTGGTCGGAATTGAATTAAAAACGTCGCGTCTTTAATTAACATAGTCTTTTAGGGTTTCGTGTCTTGAGGCAAACTTCAATAAAAAAGGCGCCGTGCAAGCACGGCGCCCAGATTTACAGTTCTTTACCGATCAAAAATTGGTAATAGTATTCGACATTTTTGTTAGAATACCGCTGTTGTCATCAACTTTTGAGCAATAGTAAACATCAATGTGTGCCACCGTATCTTTAACACGAACAACAACATCTCCATCAACGATATCACCAGCTGCAGCACCCAAAAGCGAACAAGCGGCCGTTCCGTCATCAGCAATATCTACATCGCTAGACACTGCTTGCACCGCAACTGACCCGGTACGAGACTGGGTGTAGGGGTTTTTGAACGTCTCAAACGGATGATCTTCAGCACCCAAACCGCCCAAGCAACCAGTGGCCGCTGCGGCATCGTCTGCAGACGTAGCGGATGGAGTATTTGCAATGTTACACTCACTAGGGTCGACATCAATACCAGCAGATCGAATGGTTTTAGCATTTAGCAGCCATTGATGGACCGCTTTTGCATTATTTTCTGTAACTGACTTTTTCGTACTATCGATGTAGCCCTGGTATCCAACTACACCCACAGCCGCCAACACGCCAATGATTGCGACAACAACTAACAGCTCAATAAGGCTAAAGCCTTTTTCGCTTTTACTTCGAAATTCCATTGGAACTCTCCTTTGAACTCAGAAGCGCTAAACGCGCCATTCCCAACAAAATGAATAAACTTCAAATTCATTAGATTTGCAACCGCTTTTCAAAAGTTTTTTGATGTTGTATATCGTTAGAACGCTTTTAATTTCTTAGGTTTTTTTGGGTTCTTTAATGGCTTTTCAGTTCAAACGCGACCGCAGCGAAAATATCACTCTACAGCTTGCGGGTGACATTGACTTAGAGGTAACGCCTGAGATTAAAAACCTTATTGCCAGCCAGACTGAAGACGCGGCTTCTTTAACAATTGATGCAAAAAATATCAGCTATTTGGACAGTTCCGGTGTCTCAATTTTGATTATTGCCATGCAAACCTGCAAACAAAAAAAGATTAAATTTAATATTGCTTCTATCAGCGATGAGGCAATGCGCGTTTTGCAACTGGCCAAGCTTGATAAAATTTTGCCGATTGAAGCTGTCACGGGGCCTGCCGATTTAGTTGATGTAGATGTCTTCTCGAAAACTGGTGATGCCGACACAGCAATTGCCAGCGAGATTTCAGCCCCACTGGACAACGCGCCCTACGAAAACGAACCCTTAACAACCGAACCATCTCCAGCCGCTCCGTCGGCAGATGATGATTTAATCGCCGCCATCGCGAGCGGTGATATGGGAGACGGCGGCGGCTCGGCACATGAACAGCCTGCGCCTGAAATAGGTGCACAACCAGAGCCAGAGCCGGGGCCAGAGCCAGAGCCGGAGCCAGAGCCAGAGCCGGAACCGGTATCACCCCAAGCACCGACAAGCGCCGGAAATGCTGATAAATCCAGTGGCTCAGGTGGCGGGGGCTTCACACCGGGGACATTCGGCTGATAAAATGCCGGACAGCATTAGTCAGCTCGATATTGTTTACCGCATGATGTCAGCGTTTGCCTCAAGCTCTGACATGGCGCAAACACTTTATGAAGGCCTTGATTATATTCGCGAAGAAATTGACGCAGAGGCAGCGAGCTTTTTTGTATTGCAGGAAGATGGCGATACGCTACGGTGCGAGGCCTGTATTGGCCCAATCGATATTACCGGCCTTGAAATGCCAGCCAGTCAGGGCATTGTTGGTGCGGTTACCCAAACCGATGAAATGCGCTATGTGCGCGACACCGCCAATGACCCGGACTTTACCGGCGCGGTTGATGCCAAAACCGGTTTCGAAACAAAATCCATGATTTGTGTGCCGGTATCGGGGCATGGCAAAAAATTTGGCGCATTACAACTAATCAACCGCCGCGATGGCGCACTGTTCAGCGATAATGATGCTGCGCTGGTTTCGGTTTACGGCAAAAGCGCGGCATTGGCTTTGGCCAATTCGCAAATGGCCACGCGCATGGTCGAGGCTGATAATTTTCAGCGCGATTTACGCATGGCCTCGCGTGTGCAAGAAAGCCTTTTTCCAAGTGCAGATTTTGCTTTTATTCATGGAGTAAATGTGCCGAAAAAAGGTGTCTCGGGCGACCTTTATGATTATGTCGAACGCGACGGGAACATTTATTTCTGCATGGCCGATGTGTCCGGCAAGGGCACAGATGCCGCTCTAGTAATGGCCAAAACGCACAGCCTGTTTCGCTCGCTCAGCCGCGACAATCCGCCGGTCAATCTTTTGGCGGCGCGGATTAATGCCGAACTGGTGGAGACCGCTTTTAACGGCATGTTTGTGACGGCCATTATTGGCTCCTATCAGCCTGAAAGCGGGGCCATGCAATGCTGCAATGCCGGTCATGAGCCGGGGCTGATTGTCGATGCGACGGGCCGTTTTTCTTATGTCGAAGCAAGCCTGCAACCGCTCGGTATTCTCGATTTCGAGGCCGACGACATGATTGTTGAACATCACGACCTCAGCGCGGCGCGGCTGTTTTGCTATTCCGATGGCATTACCGAGGCCGAGATTAGCGGCACCATGTTGGGCGCCGCCAAATTGGCGGCCATTTTATCGGAACAAATGGGCTTCGCCATTGCCGATCAAATTGTTCATACGGTTGACGTGGTGCGCCAGAAAGCCGACCGGCTGTCAGATGATTTAACCCTATTGGGACTGGGCTGCGCGCCGCGCAAACAAACCGCCAGCAGTTTGCAGACCGGCATTGTCGAGCCGGCGCTGAGCGGCGAGCAATTATTATTCGCCGTCTCAGTCACCAATGAAGTGCCGGAACTGCGCCGCCTGCGCCGCGAAATAGAAACTCAATTGAGCGAAACACCGGCGCGCAGTATTGCGATGAATGTTTGCCTCGCCGTTGATGAGGCGACGCAGAATATCATTCGCCATGCCTTTCCTGATAACATGAGCGGGCGCATTGAAATTGGCGGTTATATTATGGCGGAAAAATTGCACATCAGCATCACCGATACGGCGCCGCTGATTGACCTAGATAGGGTAAAGCCGCGCGATCTCGACGATATTCGTGAGGGCGGTCTGGGCACACATTTAATTCAGGAAGTCGCAGATGAAACCCGATGGTGGCATGATGACGGCCGCAATCGCCTTGATTTAACTTTCACGCTTTAACCGCCCGCCCTTACCGCATGTCGCGCCTTGCCGCTCTAATGAGTTGCAGCCGCTTTTTCAACTCGTTTCTCGCCTCCGCCGCAGCATCTGGTGCGAGCGGCGCACCATAAGTAAGGCGGCAAAATAAATCGGCAAATTGCTGCACCGGTTCGGCCAATAGGGGCGTCGCCTCGGCCCATCGCAGGGCGAAATTCATGCGCCCCTCATGAGCCGCGCGCGCCAGCCCATCTTTGCGGGCCAAAGCCAGAAATTGTTGGTCGAACCGCTCGATCGGGTCGCGCCGCACCCACCAACGCCATAAAAATAGAGGGGCGATGAAGGCCAAGCTCGCCACCAGCCAAAAACTGACAAAAGAAATAAGCCCTCCCAGCACAGTGCCAGATAATAATTCGCGTCGCGCCTCTTCATCATAAAGCACAATGTCACTGTTCAAGCGCACCACAAAAGCATCGACACGCTGCAAACCGCGCCGCATGACGCCGTGCCAGCCGATCAATGTCTCGAAATTTTCGGCCTCGGCTTGTCGTGCGCGAAAGTAGCTCATCGCGCTGGGCACAACCTGCGTCGGGTCGAGGCGCAACCATTCGCCGGGATTAATTTCAGCCTCCACCCAAGCGTGGGCATCGGATTGTCGAATACGGTAATACCGCCCAAAGCCGTTCCACTCGCCGCCGTGATAGCCGACAACAACATGGGCCGGAATACCCGCGGCGCGTAACGCCGTTGCCATCGCCATGGCGTAATGGCTGCAATAGCCGTTTTTGGTATCAAAAAAGAAACTGTCCAAACGCCCAGCCGGCGCACCTCCAAGCGGGTCGGGCCGCAAGCTATATTGATAGGCACCAGAGGCGAAGTGCTGCAACAGGCGGTCAACGAACTCTTGCCGCGACCCGCTTTGCGCGAAATTTTCCCGCGCCCAAGTGGCCAATTTGGGCTGACCGAAAATTTGCAAACTGGTTGGCACAGTGGCGCGATAAGGGTCATCAAGGCTTGAGGTCACCAGCACTTGCTGGTCCAGCACGCTGCTGCGGCTGCGCTTCACATATTCGCCATAGCGATTGAGCCGTGCATTATCATCAACCCGCGCCGCCAGCGCGATGCCCAAAACCGGATGCCAATCGGGGGCTTGGCGCGCATGGCGAATGCCATAACGCAATATCGCATCAACCCGCCCCAATCTTTTATCAAAGGGCAGCGCGCCGATTTGT
>JAKMDW010000076.1 GCA_022426245.1 Alphaproteobacteria bacterium
GCCACAGCATGGCTCAGTGACAATTACCGGTGTCGGGCCGGGCTATACTTATAAACCCGACTTGCATTATTACGGCACAGACAGTTTCTCTTTTGAGGCCTCTGACGGAACCCTGACCGATACGGGCGATGTAAACATTGACGTAACGCCGGTAAATAACCGGCCGGTTCAGCGCTTTACTATCCCCGATGTTAATCTGATGGATGGCCAATCCACCAAGATTTTCATCACCCAAGCCTTTGCCGAGATTGACGCGCTCGACCCATCGCTGGCGGGCTTTAACACGGCTATTGAAAAACTTTATGCCGATGGTCGTTTCCGCGAGGTTGACCAATTGGATAATGTGCCGGATAGAGGCAGGCTGACTTACTCAGTAAGTGGTCTGCCCGACGGGCTGAAACTTGATGGGCGCAACCGGATCAGCGGTGTCAGCAATGAGCTTGGCGTGTTTAATGTGGTTGTTACGGCCACTGATGGCGAAGGCATGTCCCGCGATATCAACTTCAAACTCACGGTCGCCATGCCGATGATTGATAGAATGCCGGACAAGAAAATAGATGACGCGCCAAAACGAGAGAATAATAAGGTTAAGGAAAAAACACCCGAACTAAACGACCATGACATGCCGTCGGTTTTGAAAGTCAAGCCGCGCCGCGAAGGCATCACGCCGGACCGCACAATCATGGATAGCGCTCCTGCCCCAATGCCGGAAGCGGATATGGGCGGCTCTGACGGCGATAACGGCTTATTGGCCGGTAGCTGGCTGAACACACGCGTCAGCTCGCAGCAAGATGTATCGGGCAATATCCGCGTTGTTGACCTGAAAGTTAAAGGCGAAGAAATCGCTGTGCAGCTTTCTGACCAAGCGGTCGACCGCGCCGAGCGCTTTAAGGGCGAGATGTCAGATGGCAAACGCCTGCCCGATTGGATTTCGGTTGACCCGACCACCGGCCTCACCACGGCTGCGCCGCCAAGCAATGCCGATGCGGTTGAAATCAATGTGATTGCTGAAGATGGCAGCGGCAACCAGCGCGCCATTAATCTGATTATTGACCCCAAAAAATTAATGGCCGAAGCCCCGCCCAATGCTGAACCGGCACCCCGACCGGAGGGCCGCGAAGTCGTTCGCACACAAACCGAGGTGAATGTGCTGGCCAATGGCCGGGTGAAATTTACCGACGGGCTGACGGCCAGTGAAGGGGCCATGAAATTTATGCGCATGGTGGCCGATGCGGGATTCGTTAAAATTGAGATTACCGATGCAGAGAAAGAAAATAACACCCGCTATCAAGTGCGCCAGAAAGACGGAAACGCGGCACCTGATTGGGTGCGAGTCAATGAGCAAACCGGCGAATTGACGATTGAGGCACCGGACAGCATTTCAGAAATTGCGCTGACCCTCGTTGCCACCGGCAGCGGTGAGCAGCGTTCTATTGAACTTGAAGTTAACCTCGACGAAATGCGCAACGAGAATGTAACTGAAAACACAAAACAGCCGACGGAAAGCTCGACCGGCGCATTGGAGGGCGATGAGACAAGTCATTTCGTGCCTCTCGATGCGCAAATTGAGGCTGCCCTCGCTGAGAGTCAGTATGGTCGCGATATTCAGTATGCCTTACAAGAAAACGCATAATCCCCCTCAGTACAGCCTGACCTCTCGCATTGTCAGTTGCTTTGCCGTTTGCTTGGCCACTTTGCTTTTGCTGCCGACGTCGTCATCAGCGCAAGAAATTTCAGCGCGCGGCTTGGTCAAGGCCAAGTCTCGCGCCGTATTGGCCAGCGAAATCGGCGCGGTGGTCAGTCAAACGCCCTATCGTGCCGGAGACACTTTCAAAAAAGGTGATGTCCTTATCGGCTTTGATTGCCGCTTGCTGAAAAGTCAGAAAGACAAAGTTGAGGCGCAGGAGAAAGCATCAAAAGCGCAACTGATTAATGCCCGCGACCTTGAAAAAATGCGCTCTATCGGCAAACTTGAGGTGACGATGGCAAAGGCCGAGAATGATAAAGACCGTGCCGAGTTAAAAATCGCCAAGCTAAATGTGGAGCGCTGTCGCATCAAAGCCCCGTATGACGGGACAGTGGTGCATCTGCTGGTCAATCAATATGAGAGCGTAGATTTGCGCCGCAATCTGATTGAAATCGTTTCCTCATCGGAGTTGGAAGTCGAAGTCATCGCCCCTGCCAATTGGTTGACGCAAGTCACGAAAGGCCAAAAGGCGCAAATGCACATTGATGAATTGGGTCAAAGCGCAACAGTTGAAGTCATCGCCATGAGCGGCGCGGTGGATCCGGTGAGCCAGACCGTGCTTATTCGTGGGCGCATTATCGATAAACCCGACGGCCTGCTGCCGGGCATGAGCGGGGCCTTTAAGCCATGATGGACACGAAGGCGGCAGACCTCGGTAAA
>JAKMDW010000084.1 GCA_022426245.1 Alphaproteobacteria bacterium
ACGCATGCCGATACCAAAAACCGGTGCCTTACCACTTGGCTACACCCCAACTGAGCGCGAAAATATATAAAAGCGGGCCATCGGTCTAGCCCTTAATTGCCTTTATTGTGCGTCAATTACGCCAATAGCATCATTAATCAGACTGCCAAGATAAAGTTGACCATTTTGCTCAATCACGCTGGTCATCATGAAAATATGGTGGCTGTCATCTTCCAGTGAGACAATCGGCACACCGCGCGCATTCAGCTTGATGGCGTAGCTGTGTAATTGCACCGGATCGACAAGCCCCAGTGACATTAGACGCCACAGGACTTTTCGCAAAAACGGCCGAGCGACCAATGCATCAAGGTCATCTGTGCGCGGCGCAACACCGGCGACCCAATAGCCGCCATCGGGCGCGCGGGTGATGTTGTCCAGAAAAGCCGGAAGATTGTCAGAGAACACATCAGCCGTGCCGCGTTTAGGGCCGGCCAACCAATAGCGCATAATACGGTGATTATGCGTTTCATTGACCACCACAAAATCGCCCGCGCGCGAGACAGCCACCCCATTGGCGAAATATAAATTGTCGAGCAGCAGCTCCATGTCGCCGGTTTGCGGATCAAAAACAATCAACCTTCCGGTCGGACGCAGCTCAAACACTTCGGCAATATCATGCCCATATTCATAGCGGCGGCTCGCGTCGGAAAAATAAATTTTGCCATCATCGGCAATCGCCAAATCATCAACAAAAATCATGCGCGCGCCGTCAAAATGCGTCGCCAGAACATTTATCGCTCCCTCAGGCGTCATTGACAAAAGACCTTTGAAGGCATCGGCGATAACCAGATTGCCCGCCGCGTCAAATTCCAAGCCCAAAGGGCGCCCGCCCGTATTGGCAATGACCTCAAAATTACCGTCGCCATCGCCCCGCAAAATATCGCCATTGGTCAGGCCGGTATAAATCCGACCTTGCCGGTCGAGCGCAATGCCCTCTGGCCCTTCGCCGGTTTTCAGCAATCGTGCTTCGGCCAAGCGATTATTTTTGACAAATACGCCTGTTCCGGCCGGATTGGCGGCCCGCACCGGCCCGACCACAGGGTCGAACGGCACCGGCCACAATAACAGATAGCCCAAGACCACGGCCAAGATAGAGCAAAAGGCGGCCAACAGCGGTCGCTTCCGCGCGGTTTTTACGATTGCTTGCGACATGTTTTCGGCTCCTTTTGCCACGGGCCTTGTGCAGGCCCTTTTTCCATTGCCAGCCCCGAGGGGCTTGGCTATATATTTTCTTCCTTATCGGAACTTTGTCGGAGTGTGGCGCAGCCTGGTAGCGCACCTCGTTCGGGACGAGGGGGTCGCAGGTTCAAATCCTGCCACTCCGACCATTCAACGCGACACCTAATCGAGACCTCCGATTAGGACCAATAGTCAAAATCAGCTTTTCAGCTTACGCGCATGAGCGACCCAAATCGCCAGGGCGATAATTTCGGCCAAAACAAAATCCCAAATGGTTGGCGCGTCATGCACCACACCGGCATAAACACGCATCACTGCCGTCATGCCGATAAGACAGGCCGAGGCATAGAGAAAATCAGGGCGCTTTTTCCAAACACCGAACAAAGCAAAGCCGCCCATGCACAAAAACAAAGCGCCCAAATCACCGATTTGCGAATTGCGCGCTGCGCCGTCCATGTAAATCATTTGCAGGTTCTTCGCGCCGGCAGCCGGGTCAACAACCCAAGCGCCGCCCATATAAATGAGAAAAAAAGCGCCGGTCAGTGCCGCGAGAATTTGTAAAGCTTTATCCATGGTTTCCTCCCAAAAACGATAAGAAAGAGTGGCGCGATTGGGCGCATTGAGCAAGATTTTTATGCAAGCCAATGCCATTTAATAGGCGCCATACGTGTTTAATTCGCCGCGCAACATGCTACAAAAAGAGGGTAACAAAATGCGCGGGAGAGCATTATGGCAATTCCTTTTGTCACTGAATTTGAATTTGAATATGGCCGCTGTGATAGGCTGAGCCCTCTTATCCGTCGGGTGATTTGCAATAATCCCGGTCCTTTCACCTATACCGGCACGGGCACATATATTATCGGCACGGGCAATGTAGCAGTGATTGACCCCGGCCCGCTGGACGACGCGCATCTCGACGCGATTATGGCTGCATTAGAACCTGACGAAAAAGTCAGCCACATCGTCATCACCCACACCCATCTTGACCATTCGCCGCTGGCCATGCCGCTCAAAGCGCGCACCGGCGCGGAAATCTATTCCCACGCCCCGGGCGAGGCTGAAACATTTGATGGGCCGCGCCTTGAGGAAGGCACGGATGAAAGCTTCGCGCCCGACCATATTGTAGCGCATGGCGATATGATTGAGGGCGGTGATTGGACATTGGAATGTGTCTTCACGCCGGGTCATATGTCGGGCCATATGTGCTACGCGCTGGTGCAGGAAAAAGCCTTATTCTCTGGCGACCATGTGATGGGCTGGTCAACTACCGTCATTGCGCCACCCGACGGCGACATGGCCGATTACATGGCGTCTCTTGATGTGCTGCTGACGCGTGACGACAAAGTTTATTGGCCGACGCATGGCACCTATATTGACGACCCGCAGAATTTCGTGCGCGCTTATATTGCCCATCGCCGCAGCCGCGAAGCACAAGTCATTGAGCGGCTAAAGGCCGGTGACACCGAAATTAAGAAAATGGTCGACATTATGTATGCCAATGTCGATAAGGGGCTGCATCCGGCTGCTGCCTTGTCAGTGCTGGCGCATATGCAGGATTTAACGAAACGCGGGCTGGTATCATGCGACAGCCAGCCCGGTCTCAACAGTTCTTATCGCCTAAACTAGGCGGCGCGACTAGTCAGCCAGCTCTTCCAAAAACGCATTTATGCGCTTTGAATTAACGCGGAAATCCGTGCGGCCCTGACGCGACGCGGAACGCATATCAACCCGCGTTTTGTCCCCCTCGGCACTCAGCCGAATGACCACATCATCTTTAAAGCCGAAAAGCGCTGTGACGTCTGTCGCCTCTACCGTGCCTTTGGCGCGGTTCGCGGCGACCAGCTTCCAACCGCGATCACCGACAAGCTCAAGCACTTTGTCAAAATTCGCATCGGGTGTGCCATCCAGCTGCAATGGTTTCATATCACCATACATTTTGCGGTGATAGGCAAGCCGGTCGTCTGATAGATCCAAGCTATTATCGAAAGGTTTTCTAACCGTCGGCACCGCCTCAAATTGCGGCGGGTTTTGCGTATCGGTCATAATGTCATTGATCGTCGGCACATCAGCCACGGCCCGCGCGCCCATAAATATCGGCACAAAAATACCCGCCGATATGACCAGTGCAATAAGTGCTCGTGTCATGTTAAGCGCGCTGAATTGACCGAAGGCCAAAGCTGCCAGAACCATCACCAAAGCGATGAGAGCGACGAGCGTGGCGACCAAAAGCACCAATAAAGGCATTGTATAAACTGTTATGGCGGCCCTAAATATGGCAACCGCCACGACAAAAAGTCCTGCCGCGACCAGCGATAAAATATAGCTCCACTTGACCAATCCGGCTGCAGTAATACCCAGCATTATTCAGCCGCTCCTTTGGCTTCCGGTAATTGGTAATCAGAAAATTGTTCGCGCAGTGTCAGCTTCTGAATTTTGCCCGTTGCCGTATGCGGAATTTCATCAACGAAAGTCACATCATCAGGCATCCACCATTTGGCAATCTTGCCTTCCAGATAAGCCAGCACATCTTCTTTGCTCAGCTCTGCGCCTTCATCTTTGATAATGATGAGTAATGGGCGTTCATCCCATTTCGGATGCGGCAGACCGATAACCGCCGCCTCAGTAACGCCCGCGCACCCAACCGCAACATTTTCAATTTCAATCGATGAGATCCATTCACCGCCTGATTTGATAACGTCTTTCGAACGGTCAGTAATTTGCATAAAGCCTAGCGCGTCAATCGTCGCCACATCGCCCGTGTCGAAGAAGCCATTGGCGTCCAAAATTTGACCGCCATCGCCTTTAATATATTCACCGACAACAAACGGGCCTTTGACCATCAGGTGACCAAAGGCCTTACCATCGCGTGGCAATTCATTGCCCTCATCATCGGTAATTTTCATCTCGACACCAAATGGCGCCCGGCCTTGCTTGACCTTAATATCCATTTGTTGGTCGAAGCTCATATTCTCCATACCCGATTTAAAACTGGCAATCGTGCCCAGCGGCGACAATTCGGTCATGCCCCAAGCGTGCTTCACCGACACCTCATAATCGCGCTCAAATTTCTCAAGCATGACGCGCGGCACGGCAGAGCCGCCAATGGTCACATCTTTCAGCACGGGCAGTTTCAAATTATTGCCCTCGAGATGCTGCAACAGCATCAGCCAAACCGTCGGCACAGCCGCCGTGAACGTCACGTCTTCGTCGGTGAGAAGCTGGTAAATGCTCTCGCCGTCCATATTCGGGCCGGGATTGACGATTTTAGACCCGGCAGCCGGTGCGCTCAGCGCCAGCCCCCACGCATTGGCATGGAACATCGGCACAACCGGCATGATGCTATCCGTGCTTTTCAGACCCATCACATCAGCACCATTGCCGACCAGCGTGTGCAGCACATTTGAGCGGTGTGTATAACAAACACCCTTCGGATTGCCCGTCGTGCCGGAGGTGTAGCAAATACCGCAAGGCGCGCGTTCGTCGACTTCAACCCAGTTAAAATCACCGCTTTGACCATCGATCAGATCTTCATAGCAATGAACATTTTTAAGGCTGGTATCCGGCATATGCGCGGCATCGGTCATAATGATGATGCCTTTAACATTCGGAATTTCAGCTTCAATTGCTTCCAGAACCGGGACAAAGGTCAAATCAGTGAAAATCATTTTATCTTCAGCATGATTGATAATGTAGACAAGCTGCTCAGCGAACAGGCGCGGGTTCAGCGTGTGATAAACACCGCCTATGCCGGTAATGCCATACCAAGCCTCAATATGGCGATGGGTATTCCACGCCAAAGTGGCGATGACATCTTGCTCACCCATGCCGAGGCTTTTCAGCGCTTGGCTCAACTTGCGGGCGCGCAAATGCAGCTCCGCATAAGTTTCGCGATGAATATTACCTTCGACAAGGCGTGAAACGATTTCGCGCTCGCTGTGATTGATCATTGCATGATCAAGAATTCGATTCATCAACAGCGGCACATCTTGCATTTGACCGAACATTTTTTCCTCCCTATCGTTCTCAAAGAACATCTTTTTAGCTAGCGACAACTTGCCCAACCCGCCGCAGATTGTCCATAGAGGAAACAAAATGACATTGCATAAATTACCGGCCCATGAGCTGACCAAAAAAATTGCGGATGGCGCGGTTTCCTCGAGAGAAGCAACACAATATTTCATTGACCGCATCACCACGCACAATTCAACAATTAACGCCATTATCGACACGCGTTTTGACGATGCGCTGAAAGACGCCGATGCCGCCGATGCGGCGCGCGAAACAGGCGACATAAAAGGCCCGCTGCATGGTTTGCCGATGACTGTTAAAGACCTGTTCGAGGTTGAGGGGATGACCTGTGATGCCGGCTTTCCTGAATTTAAGGGCCATGTCTCAACGCAAGACTCAGTGGTTGCCGCGCGGCTGAAAGCGGCGGGCGCGATTATTATCGGCAAAAGCAATGCGCCGCTCGCCGGGGGTGACATTCAGACCTATAACGCGGTGCATGGCACGACCAATAATCCTCATAATCTTGAGCATACGCCGGGCGGGTCGTCGGGCGGCTCCTCAGCCGCGCTTTCAGCCGGTATGACGCCGCTGGAATATGGCAGCGATATTGGTGGCTCTATTCGCGCACCGGCTCATTTCACCGGCTTGTTTGGCCATAAACCGACCTTTAATATTGTGCCGATGCGGGGTCATGTGCCGCCGCCGCATGGCCTGCGCTGGGAGCCGAGCGAGCTGACCGTTGCCGGTCCGCTGGCGCATACACCCGCCGACCTTGAACTGGCGCTTGATTTAACCCTGGGGCTTGATGACGGGCCGATGCGCCAAGCCATGCAAATTACATTGCAGGGGCCGCGCCATGCCTCGCCGCAAGGGCTGCGCGTTGGTCTGTGGCCAACCGATCCGGCTTGCGAGGTTGAAACGACTTTTAGCGAAGCCATTGAGCAAGCCGGTAAAGCGCTGGAGGCTGAGGGTGCCGCACTGACGACCATCAAACCTGATTTTGACATGACCACGCATTTCGAGACCTATATGCTGCGTCTCAGTTCCATTATCGGTTCTGACCTGCCTGCTGAGGTGATTGATAATTTGAAAGAAGTCGTCGCCGCCGCCGCGCCCGATGATACCTCCATGCCGACCATTCAAGCGCGCGGCATTACCCTCAGTCATGGCGATTGGCTGCGCCTTTCATTGCGCAAAGCCAAATATGAAATGGCGTGGCGCGCGGTGTTTGAACAAGTCGATGTGGTGCTGTGTCCGGTCACGCCATCGACAGCAATGAAGCACGACCATAATCCCGATTTCCACGCTCGGCGCATTGAGGTCAATGGCGCTGACCGCTCGTATTTTGATAATTTCTTCTGGGCCGGTGTGGCCACCTTATGCGGCCTGCCCTCAACCGTCGTGCCGCTTGGCAAACACGCCAATGGCCTGCCCTTTGGCATGCAGGTTATCGGCCCGGCTTATGAGGATAAAACCCCGCTGGCCGTCGCCAGAATGCTCGAAAATATCGGCTATAAGTGGATTGAACCTCAAGGCTATTAAAGACACGGCGATTAGGGATAAAGCCGTTCGGTTTCCCATGCCGCCTCAGCCGAAGCGCGTTTAAACACCAACCGGTCGTGCAGGCGATGCGCGCCATCTTGCCAAAACTCAATACGCAAAGGCGTAACGCGACGCCCCGACCAATGCGGTGGGCGCGGAATATCATCACCCGGATATTTGGCGTCAAACGCGGCATAGGCCGCTTCCAATTCAGCGCGCGCGCCATAGGGCCGCGATTGCTGCGAGGCCCATGCGCCAATGCGGCTTTCGCGACCACGCGATTGATAATAGGTGTCGGCCTCTTCATCGGATACGGCTGATATCGGGCCTTGTATCCGCACTTGCCGGTGCAGGGTTTTCCAGTGAAAACACAGAGCGGCTTTGGCATTGGCCGCCAGCTCGCCACCCTTTTGGCTTTCGAGATTGGTATAAAACACAAAGCCACGTGCATCATGGCCCTTCAAAAGCACCATACGCGCATTCGGCATGCCATCAGCGTCAACGGTCGCAAGGCTCATCGCATTCGGGTCATTCGGCTCACTGGCACCGGCATCTTGTAGCCAGCCATCAAAGGCGGTAATCGGGTCGTGCGGCGTTTCAATAAACAAGCTCATTTTGTGTCCTTGGCGTTCCTTTATAGGCTCTTTCCGTTATATATAAGGGCATGGCCCTTTCTTGCAAATCCGGTTCCCGCACCCTTCTGACAGCATCGCTTTTGCTGCTGCTTGCCGCTTGTGCAGGCGTGCCGGACACGCAACGCTTTAAGGTTGATTTCGAGAGGGGCGTCTCGGCCTATGAGGCGGGCGATTATGTCACCGCGCGCAAGCTATGGCAGCCGCTGGCCGATAATTATGACCTCGCCGCCTTGCGCAATCTTGGCCATCTTCACCGCCTTGGTCAGGGGGTTGAGAAAAACCCCGAAAAAGCGCGGGATTATTATGAAATAGCCGCCAATTTCGGTCATGCGCCGTCGCAGACCAATTTGGCGCTGATGTATTTCGCCGGTGACGGCATTCAAGCCGATAGCGAAAAAGGCATGATATGGCTGAAAAAAGCCGCAGCACAGGGATATCCGCCAGCCCAACGCCAACTGGCCGTGCGCACCCAACGCTTTGAACTCCATAGCCGCTAGGCTTTTTGCGCGGCACAGTTTATACAATGAAACTGAAATTGAGATGAAAAGAGGGCATCATGAGTGTCATGCAAGGAAAACGCGGCCTGATTATGGGCGTCGCCAATAAAAACTCAATCGCTTGGGGTATCGCCCAAGCTTGCGCCGATGCCGGTGCTGAGCTTGCTTTCACCTATCAAGGCGAAGCCCTGCTGAAACGCGTCGCGCCTTTGGCTGAAAGCGTCGGTTCCGATTTTGTTGAACCGTGCGATGTAACGGATGAAGCCAGCATGGATGCGCTTTTCGCAAAACTTGAGAAAAAATGGGGCAAGCTCGACTTTGTTGTCCACGCCATCGCCTTTGCCGGCAAAGAAGAACTGATGGGCCGCTATGTCGACACCTCGGCTGAGGCTTTCGACAAAGCTCTGAATATTAGCTGCTATAGCTTCACCGCTGTCGCCTGCCGGGCTGAAAAAATGATGGATGAAGGCGGCTCGATGATTACCCTGTCCTATTACGGCGCGGCAAAAGTTATTCCGCATTACAACGTTATGGGCGTCGCCAAAGCCGCGCTTGAGGCGTCTGTGCGCTATCTCGCCTCCGACCTCGGCCCGAAAGGCATTCGGGTCAACTCCATTTCCGCCGGCCCCATTCGCACTTTGGCGGCCGCCGGTATTGGCGATTTCCGCGAAATGCTGAAATTCAACGAAGCCAACGCGCCAATGCGCCGCAATGTCACCAAAGAACAAGTCGGCCAATCGGCGGTTTATTTACTGTCGGATATGTCATCCGGCGTATCGGGTGAAATTCATTATGTCGATGTCGGCTACAACACCATCGGCATGGGGGCTTTCGACGATTTGAAAGCCGCGCAGCAAGAAGGCGAATAGGAAGACGCGTCATGTCGCATAATAGTTTCGGTCATTTGTTTCGCGTGACAACTTGGGGCGAAAGCCACGGGGCCGCCCTCGGCTGTGTGGTTGACGGCGCACCCGCGCGCCTGCCCTTGTCTGAGGCTGATATTCAGCAATGGCTCGACAAGAGAAAGCCGGGGCAAAATAAATTCACCACGCAACGGCGTGAAGCCGATGCCGTGAAAATCCTGTCCGGCGTGTTTGAAGACCCTGAGACAGGCGCGCAAGTGACCACCGGCACGCCGATTTCATTGCTGATTGAAAACACCGATCAGCGGTCGAAAGATTATGGCGACATTAAAGACAAATACCGCCCGGGCCATGCCGATTTCACCTATATGGAAAAATATGGCATTCGCGATTATCGCGGTGGTGGCCGTTCCTCGGCGCGCGAAACGGCAGCACGTGTCGCGGCGTCGGGCATTGCGCGCAAAGTGCTGGATGGCGTGACTATTCGCGCCGCATTGGTGCAAATGGGACCGCATGAGATTGACCGCGCTAATTGGAATTGGGACGACGTGGATAATAATCCGTTCTGGTGTCCTGACGCCAAAGCCGCCGCGCTTTGGGAGGATTATCTCGATGGCGTGCGCAAGGCAGGTTCAAGCTGTGGCGCGGTCATTGAAGTTGTCGCTTCGGGTGTGCCGGTCGGCTGGGGTGCGCCGGTTTATGGCAAACTCGATACTGATTTGGCCGCCGCCATGATGAGCATTAATGCCGTTAAAGGCGTTGAGATTGGCAATGGTTTTGCCGCCGCCGCTTTATCGGGTGAGGAAAACGCCGATGAAATGAGCAAGGGCGGTTTCACCAGCAATCACGCCGGAGGGGTTTTGGGCGGCATTTCGACCGGCCAAGATATTGTCGTGCGCTTCGCCGTCAAGCCGACCTCATCTATTTTGACGCCGCGCCAAACCGTCGATGTTGACGGCAATGAAACCGATATTGTCACCAAAGGGCGTCACGACCCCTGCGTCGGCATTCGCGCCGTGCCGGTCGGCGAGGCGATGATGGCTTGCGTTTTGGCCGACCATAAGCTGCGCCATTTGGGCCAAGCGGCGGCAATGGGTCACGGCAAATAGCGTGACCAAAGATAAAAAAGGCCAAGCTCGCGCGCGCACGCGCCTCTATCTCATCACCCCGCCGCAACTTGACCCGCAGGATTTTGCGCCGCTATTGGACGACACACTGGCTGCCGGTGATGTGGCCAGCGTGCAATTACGTTTGAAAGGTGAGGATAATAGACCGGTAGCTGATGGCGTTATTGAGGCCGCAGTTCTCGCCCTAATGCCGGTAGCCCACAAACATGATGTCGCCTTTATCCTGAATGATGACCCTGCCCTCGCCGCCAAGCTTGACTGCGATGGCGTGCATATCGGCCAAGATGATATGACCTATGGGGCAGCGCGGACTGTGATGGGCGATGACAAAATTATCGGTGTCACCTGCCATGACAGCAAGCATTTGGCGATGGAGGCGGGTGAGGCGGGCGCTGACTATGTTGCCTTTGGTGCATTTTACGAGACGCAAACCAAACAGGCCAAAACGCAAGCCGACCCCGATATTTTGTCATTTTGGCAGCAATTTGTTGAATTGCCTTGCGTCGCCATTGGCGGCATCACGCCCGATAATGCCGCG
Organism: Alphaproteobacteria bacterium; assembly: GCA_022426245.1. Classification (GTDB taxonomy): domain Bacteria; phylum Pseudomonadota; class Alphaproteobacteria; order RS24; family RS24; genus UBA8337. The sequence continues at coordinate 10,429 of JAKMDW010000084.1, forward strand.
CCTTTGGTCGAGGCCGGTGCTGACTTTATCGCCGCTTCGGGCAGCATATGGGGGCATGCGGAAGGGGCGGCAGCGGCGGTTGGTGCATTTAACCGCGTGTTTGACGCGGCCTTTGCCAAATAAGCATTTGCGGCGCGTCATCGCTATGCTATCAGACCTCAATTCGAACGCTCTAAGGTGACGTCCATGAAAATCAACGGCAATGAAATCCGCCCGGGAAATGTAATTCAGCACAATGGTGAATTATGGGTAGCGGTGAAACTGCAACATGTGAAGCCCGGCAAAGGCGGGGCTTTCGCCCAAATCGAATTGAAGAACTTACTCAACGGCTCGAAGCTAAACGAACGGTTCCGCTCGGCCGATAAGGTTGAGCGTGTGCGCCTCGAGCAGACCGATTATCAATTCCTCTATGAGAGCGATGATATGCTGGTGTTCATGGATACCGATAGCTATGAGCAGATTGAACTGCAAGCCGAATTTGTCGGCGACCGCGCCGCCTTTTTGCAAGATGGCATGAATGTTGTGGTGGAAAGCCATGAGGGCAAGC
>JAKMDW010000092.1 GCA_022426245.1 Alphaproteobacteria bacterium
GACAATATCCTCACGATCTTGCTTTTTTGCAATCGCTGCCGGAAAGCACTATTGTATCAGCCTTAAAAGCCATTCCAGATTCGACGTCCCAAATCCGCCAAGACATTTTAGCTCTTGCTATGGCGAACTTCAGCCACGATGGGTTTTTTGTTGAGTTTGGGGCGACTGACGGCGTGTTAAATTCAAATAGCAATCTGCTTGAAAAGCAGTTCGGATGGCGAGGCATTTTAGCAGAGCCTGCGCGCGGTTTTCACAACAGCCTTAAGCAGAATCGCAGCTGTCATATTGAGACGGATTGCGTATGGCGAGCATCTGGAGAAACATTGATGTTTACTGAACCCCGTGATGGTTCTCTCTCATCGCTCGCCGATTTTGTTGAGAATGACCATCTGAAAAAAAGCCGGAGAAAAAAACCTGTTTCCTATGAGGTGCAGACCATATCGTTGAATGACCTGCTCAATAAATACAACGCTCCAGATTACATAGATTATCTGAGTGTTGACACTGAGGGATCCGAGCTCGAAATTTTGTCGTCCTTTGATTTTGACAGGCGAACTATTGGCGTAATTACCGTCGAACATAATTTCGGTTCGACCAGAGATGGACTAAATGAATTACTCTTGTCGAATAAATTCGTCCAATTTGGAAAAGATATTTCTGAATATGATGACTGGTACATTCACGCCGATTTGGCAAGAAAACTCGGCGATTAAGTATTTAGCGTTTCTGTAATGTTTTTCGCAATTTTTTGGCAGCCATAATCGCGATGCGCGCGCTTGTGTCCGGCTTGGGCGATGCGCCGCCCCTCATCCGGGTGCGCCTGATAGTAAAGAATTTTGTTTTTCAGTTCGTCGAAATTAGCGAAATATACCATTTCGTCCTCACTAAAAAGGCTCTTCATATCCGGCGTTTCAGGCGTGAATGTGAGACAGCCATTTGCCGCCAAATGCACTTGGCGATCGGATGAATAAAGCGGGATGTCATTGTTACGACTGAAATTTATCGCCATTTTGCAATTGGACAACAGGTCGATATAGGCCTGCCCCTGCACCAGGCTTTTTTTATCTTGGCCATAAATCCCAAGATTTGTGTCGGTCATTTGGGTTCGCAGAAAATCAATCAAATCGCTGCGTAATCCCGTTTTTCGGCCGATGAACAGTAAATCGTGGCGCGGCTTTTCGATGTCGAAGGCGCGGCCGGTATCGATGCTGGCATCGCAAATATTCGGCATGAAGTGAATTTTTTCCAGTGGCTTCTCCAGCGGTAGAAAATCTTTCAACGCCTTCGGATCAGTGGTTAGAAAGAAGTCATCAACTAGATCTATTCGCTCAATAAAGAAGTTGCGATTGACCAAAAAGCTGTCCAGCCAGTCTATCCACCACATGGCTATTTTCATATTTGGCCTAAGGCGGCGTAGCTTTTTCAGCGTCTCATTGTGCACCAATTCAGAATGGCCGAGCAGCAATAATTCCGGCTCAATCGCCTGCACTGTCTCAATCAGCCGACGGTTCATTTTGTCAATACCGAATTGCTTAATACGCAATGGGGCTTGATGGCGGGCAACGTCACGATAGGAAAAGTCATGCACCATATGGCCATTGCGAATAAGCCCGTTGCTGATTTTATTGTTCCCCGAATAGTAATCCATACCGAATTTATTGGCGCTAAATGTTGCGCAATGCACGATATGTAATTTCTGGCTGTTCATGATGGTTATAACCCAATATGCGCACAAAAAGCTGCGAAGCTGGCGCCGCCGTTTAATCGAATGTTGAAGTCGCTTTGTGCTGCAACGCCGCGCCGTTCTCTTTCTTTTGCATCGGTCATTGCGTGATACAAACAAGTCTCAAGTGCGTCAGAGTCCAGCGTGTCAACACACCAACCGGTCTCTCCGTCAATCACTGCCTCACAAGCTCCACCCTTGTCACCAGCAATACACGCTAAGCCAAAACGAGCCGCTTCGGCATAGCTTATGCCGAAGCCTTCAATACTTTTGCCTGCTTGATAGGATGGCATGACGAAAAGGTCAGACTCGCTTAATATATTCTCTTTATCAGCTTCATCAACGCGGCCCAAAATGCTAACTCGCTCGTTCAACCCTAGCTCGGCGGCTAAATCAATTAGGTTCTGCTTTTGTGG
>JAKMDW010000037.1 GCA_022426245.1 Alphaproteobacteria bacterium
TAACCACGGCATTGACACTGAGCCTCGCGGCAGGTGTTGCATATGCTGAAGTACCGGCCAGTCAGACCGCCCGTTTGGGTGCCGATTTGACCCCAACCGGTGCTGAGAAAGCCGGTTCGCGTTCGGCGTTGATGCTTGGAGCGGCCGTGCAATTAATGGCTCAAATCTTTTGTCGGGCTGGGATGGCGGCGCGCTGCCAAACCCGTTTGCAGGCGATAAAGCCCTCTATACTGTCAACGCATCGAATGCGGCGCAATATGACAGCCAACTTACCGTCGGTCAGAAAGCCATGCTGGCGACCTATCCCGACACCTATAAGTTGAATGTCTATAAGTCGAACCGGACATGCACTTATCCGGATTTTGTATATAACGCTGCCAAGCGGAATACGCAGGTCGGAAAAAACACTGACGGCGGTAATGGCATCTCTGAAGCGATTATGGCGTCGCCATTTCCGATTCCGAGCACTGCCCTTGAAATCGTCTGGAACCACAATCTGCGTTATCGCGGTGAGCGGGTTGCACGTGACTTTAATTTCGCCGCCCCGACTGTCGGTGGTGACTATGTTCTAACCTATACACGTGACGAGGTAGTGTTCCCGTATTCCAATGCTCAAAACCAAAGAGCCGAGGATTTGAACAATATTTCGATTTACTTCGTCGCTTACACCTCAGCGCCCGCACGCCGTGCCGGTAATGTGGTGTTGGTGCATGAAACATTGAATATGGCAAAAGAGGGCCGTAAGGCTTGGACATACAGCCCGGGCACACGTCGCGTCCGTCGTGCGCCGAATATTGCGTATGACAATCCTTTGACCAATGGTGACGGTCTTGGCACGTCTGACCAATATGATGGTTATAATGGTGCACCTGACCGCTATGAATGGACCGTTATCGGCAAGCAAGAGAAGCTGTCTATTCAGAATAACTACCAAGTTAATCTGACACCGGCTTCTGACATGCTTCAGCCGGGCCACGCCAATCAAGACCCGGTGCGCTATGAAATGCGTCGCCAGTGGGTTGTCGAAGGCAATCTGAAAGGCTCAGCCCGTCACATTTATGCCAAGCGTGTTCTGCGCATGGACGAAGACAGTGGTCAAATCACTGCCGGCGAAATGTATGATGGTCGCGGTGAGTTGTGGCGTGTTCAGGAAATCGGTCAAGCGCCGGATTATCGTCCGGAAGCGCACACATGCTGGACCACCGGTGGTGAGTGGGTCTATGACCTGCTGGCCGGTCGCTATATTGCTATACAATTGAAATCAGGTCGTCCGGCAAATGCCGTGACCGGTCTGGAGCGTCTGACGCCTGACTATTACACACCTGCTAACGTCCGTCGTCTCGGCCGTTAATCTGAAGTGTATTAAAATGCGGGGCGGGTCTCATTGAGGCCCGCCCTTTTTTATTGCGCGGCTGAAAACTTTATGGCTTTCTATCAGACTGAAATTAGGGAGTTATCAATGCCGTTCTTCACGCAATTCGAGTTTAAAACGCCAGTGCTGACATTGGCCGTATCTGTGGCTCTATCCGGCGCGTTTTTGGCGCCAAGCCTGGCCGCTGTGCCGCCCGCCCAAATTGAGCGACTGCAAAATGATCTGACGCCTTTGGGCTCTGAACGCGCTGGCAATGCCGATGGCACAATCCCGGCTTGGACCGGCGGCTTGCGTAAACCACCTGAGGGGATCGGCTATCAGAAGGGCAAGCACCTGCCCGACCCGTTTGCAGCTGACACGCCGCTGGTGCGTCTCACAGGCGCCAATGCGGAAGCCTATGACCGGTTTATCACGCGCGGCCAAAAGGCGCTGATGGAGCGCCATGACAGCTATTTCATGGATATTTATCCGACCCGGCGGTCGTGCGCGCAGCCTGAGCATGTTTATAAGGCGGCGTTGCGCAATGCCGAGGTCGGCGAACTGGTGGCGGAGGGTAATGGTGTCGCCAAGGCGATTATGGCCTCGCCTTTCCCGATTCCCAATAATGGGCTGGAGATTGTGTGGAATCATACGCTGCGCTATCGCGGCTATAAGTTGCAGCGCGAGTTCACCGCTATTCCGGTCAATCAAAGCGGTGATTATTATGAGATTACCGTGCATGATGACGCCATATTGCGCTGGTCTGACCCGCAACAAAGCAATGCCGAAGGCCTCGACAATATCTCCATTCTTTATCTGCTGCAGACCAAGGCGCCGGCGCGGTCGGCCGGTTTTGTGGTGCTGGTTCAAGAAAGCCTGAATATGTCGGTCGAGGCGCGCCGCGCTTGGACTTATAGCCCGGGCACGCGCCGGGTGCGCCGCGCGCCGACCATTGCCTATGATAATCCGGGCACCAATAGTGACGGCATCACCACCTCAGACAGTTTTGGCGGCTTTAACGGCGCGCCCGACCGGTTTGATTGGACGATGCGCGGCCGCAGCGAGAAATTTATCGCTTATAATAATTTTCGTCGTGTGCTGACACCCTATGATGAAATGATTGGCAAGCACCACATCAACCAAGACGTGATGCGCTATGAAAAGCACCGCGTCTGGGAGGTTGAAGGCAATCTGAAGGATAGTTACCGGCATATTTATGCGCGCCGCGTGTTTTATATAGATGAAGACACGAAGGGCATTGTCGCGACCGAAATTTATGACGGACGCGGCGAGCTATGGCGCGTGCAAGAATTGGGTGGCGGCGTGCAATATGATTTGCCGCTGTGCGGCGGTTCGGGCGATACGGTGTATGACCTGATGGTTGGCCGTTATCTGATGGTCGGTCTGATCAATGAAGAAAAACCGATAGATTTTGACGCCCAGCACCTCGATGCCAACCGTTACACGCCGTCCAATATTCGCCGGTTGGGGCGCTAGCACAGTTTGGTGTCAATGCCGCAGGCACGCCGTTTCGGCTTGCCCTTTACGGTTTGAGTTTTTATGTTATGACCTAAGAAGACGGGGTTTCCGTTTGGGAGGATATAATGACTATTTTGAATTCGTCGGCGCGGTTTTTCTCCGCGCTCCGCTCGGTGTGTGCCGTTGGCAGCTCAAGTTTGATTGTTGCTTTGGCAGCGCTCAACGCCCCTGCTTTGGCTGATGGGCATGGTGATCACAGTCCCAGCTCGACCGCTTATGAATACGCCATTGCGAGCGATAAGGCGACCGAAGCCCTATTGCTCGATGTGGCCCGCGCCGGCACGCGCTTGGTTGCGGTGGGTGAGTTCGGTCACATTCTATTGTCGGATGATAATGGCGAGAGCTGGGCGCAAGCCGCCTCTGTGCCGACCCGCAACACGCTGGTCGGTGTTACCTTTATCGACAATCAAACCGGCTATGCGGTCGGTCACGCCGCGACGATTTTGAAAACCACTGATGGCGGTCAAAACTGGGCATTGCAATATAATGAGCGCAATGGCGAAACACCGCTCTTCGCGGTTTATTTTGCCGACGCCCAAAACGGCATTGCGGTTGGCGGCTTCTCCTACACATTTGAAACCTCAGACGGCGGCAAAAGCTGGGCGCCACGCTCGCTGGTTGAAGACAGCTATGACGATTTCCACCTGAATGATTTATTCGCGGACCAAAAAGGCAATATCTATATTCCGGCTGAATTTGGCACGGTCTATAAATCGGTTGACCGCGGCCGCAATTGGGCGGCCATTGAAACCGGATATGACGGCTCCTTCTGGGGCGGCCTCAGCCTCGCCAATGGCGATGTTTTGGTGTTCGGCATGCGCGGCAATGTGTGGCGTTCATCAAATGCCGGCAGAAGCTGGAAGAAGGTTGAAACCGGCACCGACCAATCGGTCTCCGGCGGCACCCAATTGTCGGATGGCCGCATTGTGCTTACCGGTCTGTCGGGCACGGTTTTGGTGTCTGATAATGGCGGCAAAAGTTTTGCCAGCCAGCCGCGTCCCGACCGCCTCAGCTTCGCCACCGCTATCGGCCAAGCCGATGATGCGATTATCCTGCTCGGCGTGCCGGGCATTAAGGCGCATAATCTGGCTGAGTAGTGTCCGCCGTCCCCCCGTAAGGGGGAGGAAATTTTAAACGGCTCGCTATAAGCGCATGCTTGTCCATTAGGGCAATGGTGGTGCGTCTTGCGCCAGCAATCGCCGACTGGGCAGATAACGTCTGCCGACTTGGCGGATAAGAACACAGATTAAACTTTAAGACGGCGGCGCGCGCAACAGCGTGTCGCCCCCTATTCATACCGGATTTATACCGAATTCTTTTGCCTTTACCCGGCTTTGTCGCGCTTTATCTCTCTTGCAAAAAATCGCGGCCTGTCTACCATAACCCTCAAATCGGGGAGGATTTTATGGACACGCCGCAACTGCCGGATTGCATAACGCTGACACGCGATCATGGCCTCGCCACTGTCACGCTCGACCGTGGCCCCTATGGCGGCGGCATGAACCCTTTATCAGCCGAAGCGATGGAGGGCCTGCGCGATGTGGCGCGCTGGCTCAAAACCGATATTCAGACCCATTGCGTTATTCTCACCGGCGCGCGGGTGTTTTCCATCGGCGCCGACCTGAAAGACCCGGATATGCACACGCATCATCTTGACACGCTGACGCAACGCCAGCAGCTTTTGCTCGGCCCCGATATGTGCGCCGCTTGGGAGGCGCTGGAACAGATTACCATTTGCGCGATGGAGCGTTTTGCCCTTGGCGGGGCGCTGGCACTGGCCGTCTCGTGCGACTGGCGCGTCGCCTCTGATGATTGCGATATTCGCCTGCCCGAAGTGCCGCTCGGCATTAATATGTCATGGCAGGCCAATCCGCGCATCACCGTGCTGGTCGGCCCGTCGCGTGCCAAGCAGTTGGTTATTCTGGGTGAAAATATCGGCGCTGAAAAAGCGGCACAATGGGGGCTGGTCGATGTCCTCGCGCCCGCAGGCGGCACATTATCGGCCGCTCAAGCACTGGCCCAAAAAGTGCTGGCGCTGCCGCCCGTGCCGGTGCGTATGAGCAAGCAGGCGATTAACGCGCAAGCCAATGCGCTCAGCCATCTTTCATCCTTCATGGATCGCGAGCAATATGCTTTGCTAACCGGTTCCGACGATAATAAGGCGGCGGTGCGCGCCGTCATTGATAAATCAAAAACCAAATAGGAGATAATTCATGCGGGTTCAGGGAAAAATGGCATTCATCACCGGCGCGGCTTCAGGCCTGGGTAAAGCCTCGGCCATGATGCTCGCCCGCGAGGGTGCCAAAGTCGCACTCAGCGATATTAACGAAGACGGCGTTAAAGCGGTAGCCGATGAGATTAACCAAGCCTATCCCGGTGAAGATGGCGCGACGGCTTTCGCCTATCGCCTTGATGTGACCGACGAAGAAAACTGGAAAGCCGCGCTCGCTGCCGCGCATGAGGATATGGGCGGTCTCAATGTCTTGCTGAATAATGCCGGCATCGGCGGCGGCACAACCGTCGAGGATACGGATTTCGAAACCTGGAAGCGGGTGCATGCGGTCGATACTGATAGCGTGTTTTTGGGCTGCAAATATGCCATTCCGCTGATGCGTGATCACGCGCCGGGCTCAATCATTAATATCTCATCGATTGCGGGTCTTATCGCCGGACACAATATGGCGGCTTATAATTCGGCCAAAGCCGGGGTTTGGTTGTTGTCGAAATCAGTCGCGCTGCATTGCGCCAAGCGCGGTTATCAAATCCGCTCCAATTCCATCCACCCCACTTTCATAGATACACCGATATTGGACGGCATGGTCGGCGCCATGAGCCGTGACGAGTTGAAAGAAAAACTGGCCCGCCAAGTGCCGCTTAACACGGTCGGTGACCCTGATGATGTGGCTTATGCGGTGCTTTATCTGGCCAGCGATGAAAGCAAGTTTATGACCGGCGCCGAGTTGAAGCTCGATGGCGGTATTTCAGCAATGTAAATGGCAACAGCCAGAAGGATAAATTATGCTGACACCGGCTGATGATTACCCGCTGCACCAAACGCCTGAGCCGATGGCCTATGCCGGCGGTGATCGCAATTTTTATGACCGCTTCTTCTTCAACGGCTATAGCGCCGATGGTGATATCTTCTTTGCTGCCGCGCTCGGTGTCTATCCGCAGCTCAATATTATGGATGCCAGCTTCTCGCTGTCTTATGAGGGGCGGCAATATAATCTGCGCTGCTCCAAAGAAATGCTGGGCGACCGTCTGGCGCTGAGCATTGGTCCGCTCAGCATTGAAATTGTCAAACCGATGCAGGAGACCCGCATAATCATCGCTGATAATGAGGGCGGTCTGACCGGCACATTAACCGCCACAGCGCGCCACCAACCGATTGAAGAACCGCGTTTTACGCGCCGTCAGGGCACAAGATTGGTGATGGATTTAACCCGGGCGACGCAAAATATCGACTGGCACGGGGCGCTTGATTTACGCGGCAAAACAATCGACGTCTCCGGTTGTCGGGGCACACGCGACAGAAGCTGGGGCATCAGGCAGGTCGGCGCAGGCGACCCGCAAGCTCCGGTGCCGCCGTCACCTCAGCAATTTTATTGGCTATGGACGCCGTGCAATTTCGATAAGGCGGCTTTTTTCTGCCATACCAATGATGATGGCGTGGGCGACACATGGAACCGCAAGGCAGTATTTGACGACTTCGCCAATGGCAGTCGGCTTGAGTTGAGCCGGATTGATTTTACCACGCAATATCAAGATGGCACACGGCGCGTGTCCGGCCTGACGCTGGACGGTGCCGGGCTGCGCGCTAGCTTCACGCCCATGGCCCGAATGTTTTATATGCAGGGGCTTGGTTATATTCATCCCGAATGGAACCATGGCATGCATCACGGCGAGTTGCGCGTCGGCTTTGATGAGATCGAGCTTGCCGCGGGCGAGGCTGCATTGAAAAGCGGTAATATGGAAAATCTGCATGTGCAGACGCTGTCTGAGGTGACGCTGGAGGTCAATGGCGACACCCATAAAGGGCAGGGTGTGATTGAGCAGCTTTTTATCGGGCCGCATGCACCCAGCGGATTTCAAGACCTTGTTGACCGGATTATGACATGAGCTTTCGCGACCATCCGGAGAGATTCGATGCGGCTTTTTTGGCCGACCTATTCGGGCAGCCGGCAGAGGCGTTGAACCGGTTTGACTTTATACCCGTCGGCACAGGGCAGGTGGGGGATAGCTATCGCATCCAGCTGGATTGGGCGGTGGCCGGACTGCCGCCATCACTGGTTGCCAAATGTCCGGCGGCCGATGCGGTTAGCCGTGACACGGCGCGGAGCATGCATCTTTATGAAATCGAAACGCAATTTTATGCGCAGTTTGGTGAAAGCTGCGGCGCGCGCGTGCCGCATGTATTTTTGTCGGATTATGATGCGGCCAGTGGCGACGGTATTTTGCTGTTTGAGGATATGGCCCCGGCGGCGCAAATCGCGCAAATGGATGGGTGTTCGCCGACGCAGCTTGAGGCGGCTCTGGATGAGGCGGCGCGCTTGCATCAAAGCCATTGGAATGATGCGGACCTGCTTCGGCATGGGTTTCTCACCTATGGCCATCAGGAGGAGCGTCGTGCTTTTATCGGCGGATTGATGCCGGGGGTCTATCCTGAATGGCGCGCGCGCTATGAGGGGCGGCTCGATAAGGATATTCTCGATATGGGCGAGAAACTGGCGGCACGATTTGTCGATTACATCACACCGCGCGATGGCCCGATGGTGCTGACGCATGGCGATATGCGGCTTGATAATATGCTGTTCTCCGACGCTGATGGCCGCACGGTTTTGCTCGACTGGCAAACCGCGGCGGCGGGCCCGCCTATGGGCGATATTGCGTATTGCATTTCGACCAGCTTGGCGCAGGCCGATGCGCGCGCCGCGTTGGAGAAGGATTTGGTCGCTGCCTATCACGCCAAATTGGGTGATTGTGTCGGCGCTTATGATTTTGACGCGGCTTGGGCAGATTATCGACGCGCGTCTTTTGCCGGTTTTATTATGGCCGTTATATCGGCAATGATTGTCGAGCGCACTGAACGCGGCGATGAAATGTTTGCCGTCATGGCCGAGCGCTCGGGCTGGCAGGCCTTGCATCTCGATGCATTAGCGTTAATTTGAGCCCCTATTTGCCCGCCAAAGGAGAGAGCAATGGCCTATCAATGTTTTGACGTTTCACTTGCTGACGGCATTGCCCATATTGTGATGAACCGCCCCGAAGTGCGAAATAATATGAACCCGGCTTTTTGGGAAGAATTGCCGCAAATCGTGCGCGAGATTGACGCCGACGCGCGGGCGCGGGTCATTGTTATGTCGTCCACCGGCCCGCATTTTTGCGGCGGGATTGATATTTCCATGTTCGGTTCGGACGCGCCCGATGACGCGGCCGCCAATCCGCATGGCAAACGTCAAAGAGGGCTGAAATTTCTCGATACGGTGAAACGCATGCAGGATTCGCTGTCCGTGCTCGAGCAATGCCGCCTGCCGGTTTTGGTCGCCATTCAAGGCGGCTGCATTGGCGGCGGCGTCGATTTGGCCACTGCGGCGGATATGCGC